>NZ_LSIS01000175.1:0-88702 GCF_001556365.1 Blastomonas sp. CCH1-A6
CCGCCGTATCCGACCGTGCGCCATCGGGTGCATTGCAGGCCGCCACCAGCAGCGCCGCCGTCAAGATTGCCATATTCCGCATAACCCCATCCTTTCGAAGATTGGTGCGGCAGGCATAGGTCGGGCGGAGCGGCGGTGAACTTACATAGGAGGGTCCGCACAGCGCCCTGACGGGCTTTCAGCGCAGCGGTCCGCCGCGCGGGCCCTGCATCAGCCGCGCGATCATCTGCACCATCTCGGCAAAGCCCTGATGCGACAGCGGCTTTTCGAAGCGGGTGACCTCGCGAAAGCAATCGGCAATCGGGTCTTCGCCATAGCCGGTACAGAAGAGAAAGGGGATGCCCGCCGCATAGAGATGCCGGGCCAGCGGGAAGACCAGCGTTCCGCGCAGGTTGACGTCGAGCACCGCAATGTCGATGCGCTGGCCAGCGACATCGACCAGATCGCGCGCGCCCTCCAGCGTCGCCGCCGGTCCGACGATCTCGGCCCCTTGCGCGGCCAGGCGCCGGGAGAAGTCATCCGCTATCAGGAAATCGTCTTCCACCACGAGCACGCGGCAACCGCACAGCAGGGCTTGGTCGGCAGGCGGAGATGTCATTGAACTCTCTAGGTTATCGGACCGGAACAGGTGCGAGAAACGCTCATGCAACATACTCGCCAACGGTGCGTAGGTTCCCCCGAACGATGTCATGGGAGGCTAGGAAAAGTTGACGCCGCACGTCACCCTGAAGCTGCGTGGCTTCGGCGATCTGAACGACGCCTCGCAGACCTGGCTGGCCGACCAGGTGCAGCGGAATGTGCGCAGCCTGCCGCCCCGTGTCGACTTGCTGTGCCAGGGCGGAGGCACCGGCCCCTTGCACGTACTGATCGAAGGCTGGGCGATCCGCTACAAGACGCTCGAAGACGGTCGCCGCCAGATTCTGTCGGTGCTGATCCCCGGCGACATGTTCGACATCAACGGCCACCTCGCCAGGTCCATGGACCACAGCATCGCCACGCTGACCCCGGCGCGGGTGGCACTGCTCGCAGACGATTTTCTCGATACCGCCCGCAAGCTTCATCCCGATCTCGAAAAGCTCCTCTGGTGCGACATGCACGTGTCGTCGGCGATCCAGCGCGAACGGTCGACCTCGCTCGGACAGCGCACCGCGCGCGAACGCATGGCTCATATCCTGTGTGAGTTATTCATGCGGCAAAGGTCCGTACGATTGGCGGAAGGAGGAAGCTGTGCCTTCCATCTGACACAGACGGAACTGGCCGAGGCGCTGGGCATGACCCCGGTCTATGTCAACCGCACCCTGCAGGATCTGCGCCGCGACGGCCTGATCCAGCTCGAACAGAAGTGCCTGACGATACTCGATTTGACGCGTCTCGAAGCAACCGCGCTGTTCGATGGCGATTATCTCAAGATCTGCGATGCCGATGGCGGGGCAGGTGCGCGCAAGGAGAATGCCCATGCCTTCTAGCTGGTCCGGCCCGGTCCAGACGCTCAACCATTTCATCGCCACGCTGCCGCTGCTCGTCTGGCGCGCGGACCGCGATGGCGCATGGTTGTGGGCAAGCCCGCAATGGGAGGCGTTCACTGGCCAGAGCGAGGCCGATTATGTCGGCGATGGCTGGCTCCGTGTCGTCCATCCCGACGATCGCGAAGCGGCGCAGACCGCGTGGAGCCTGGCCTCCGACCGGCAGAGCTTCGAGGTCGAATTCCGCATCCGCAACGCGGAGGAGGATCGCTATTACTGGCACAAGACCCGCGCCGGTCCGGTCCATGGCGATGACGGAACGATCATCGAATGGCTGGGCACATCGACCGATATCGACGACCTCAAGCGACTGCGCGACCAGGAGCGGTCGCTGCTGGGGGAGTTGCAGCATCGCGTCCGCAACACGCTGGGCGTGGTGCGGGCGCTGTCGCGGCGCACGGCAGATCATTGCGATACCATTGAGGAATTCGTCGCCAAGTTCGACGGGCGCATCAACACCTTCGCGCGCACCCAGTCGCTGTCCACCCGATCGGCGAGCGGACAGGTCAATCTGGCCGATCTGGTCCATGACGAGCTGCTGAGCCACCACCTGAGCGACGAGGATCAGGTCCGCGCCGAAGGGCCGGACATCATGCTGGGGGTGAAGGCCGCGAACATGCTGGGCCTGGCCATCCACGAGCTGGCGAGCCATGCGGTGACCTTTGGCGATCCGGGCGATCCGCCGCCCCGGCTCCGGGTGCGCTGGGGCATCGACGACAGCGCCGCCAAACCGCTGCTCACCCTGGTGTGGAAGGAGGAGGGCCGCAATCTGGCCGATCCCGACCAGGCGCTGGGCGCCTTGGCCCGCGACTTTGTCGAACGCGCGCTGCATTACGAGATGGACGCCGAAACCGCGATCCAGACATTGCCCGGCGGGCTGGTGTTCGATGTGCGCCTGCCGCTCGCCCGGGCGCAGGATCGCGACAGCTGATGGCACAATGGGCCGATTTTATCGGCACTTACCAACCCATGTGATGATCGCGGGTGGCCTCGGCGCCTAATCCTGACCCCGACACGGTGCCTTTACCCACCCCCCGACGAGCCTTGAGGGGCACCGTGTCACCATTGCTCGCAACCAGGGACACAGGCTATGACCATCGCCAACTGGGCCCGATACGGGCTCGCCGCCACGCTTGCCACTGCGGCAGGCGGGGTCCTGATCTATCGCCGCAAGCCGGGCATCAACCATGATGCCGCCCCCGCGCGCAGCGCCCGGCATCGCAGACGCTTCGGCGATTATCGCGTCACCGGTGCCACCGTCACCATCCGCGCCACCCCCGAGCAGATCCGCGCCTGCTGGCAGGGCAATGCGCAGCTCTGGCCCGCGCTCGAATATCTCCCCTTTCCCGAAGGCAACCAGCCCGATCTGTTGCTGCCGCCGTCCGAGCTGCGCGACATGGCCTCGCGCCCGTTGCTGACCCGCATCGTCGCCGAACGCGAGGACGAGCTGATCGCCTGGCGGTCCGAAGGCGAGGGCCATGCCGACATGCACGGCCGGCTGCGCTTTCGTGACAATGGGGCGAAGGGCACGGCGGTCGAGGTGATCATGGCGGTGCGCCCGCACCATTTCGCCTCCGCCTGGAAGACCGAGGCGATGATGGCCGAAGCGCTCGAGCTGGGCCTGCTGCGCGATCTGCGCCGGATGCGGATGCTGATCGAGACGGGCGAGATCGCCACCGCCCGGATGCGCCCCGACGCGGCCTGAGCCGCGGCGTATCGCCGACCCAGCAAGACAGAGGAATCCAAGCCATGCGAGCTGCCACCTTCCAGGGCAAGGGCGATATCGACGTCCGCCAGATGCCCGATCCCGCCATAGTCAATCCGCGCGATTGCATCATCGAGGTCACCTCCACCGCGATCTGCGGGTCGGACTTGCACCTGTATGACGGCGTCATTCCCGGCGTCGAGAAGGACGACATTCTGGGCCATGAGTTCATGGGCCGCGTCGTCGCGACCGGCAAGGAAAGCACGCTCGAAGTCGGCCAGCGCGTCGTCGTGCCCTTCACCATCTTCTGCGGCCAGTGCTTCCATTGTTCGGAGCAGCGCTACAGCAACTGTGACAACAGCTGCCCGGTCGAGGACCAGGAGGTTGCCGAAAAGGCCTTTGGCCACCCGATGGCCGGCATGTTCGGCTATTCGCACCTGACCGGCGGCTTTGCCGGGGGCCAGGCCGAATATGTCCGCATTCCCTATTCGGACGTCGTGCCGCTGGTGGTCCCCGAGGACATTCCCGACGAGCGGCTGCTGTTCCTCTCGGACATCCTGCCCACCGGCTGGATGGCCGCGCTCAATGCCGAGATCGCGCCGGGGGACACCATCGCGGTCTGGGGCTGCGGCCCGGTGGGGCTGTTCACGATCCTCAGCGCCTTCCAGCAAAAGGCCGGACGCGTGATCGCGATCGACGGTGTCCAGGGCCGGCTCGACATGGCCGAACAGCTGGGCGCCGAGCCGGTCAATTTCCACGAGACCGACATTCTCGATGCCTTGAAGCAGATGACTGGCGGCATCGGCCCCGATGCGGTGATCGACGCGGTCGGCATGGAAGCGCACGGCTTTGCGATCGACAATATCGCTGACCGGATCAAGCAGACCGTCGGCATCGGTCAGGACCGTGCGCATGTGCTGCGCCAGGCGATCATGGCCTGCCGCAAGGGCGGGCGCGTCTCGGTGCCCGGCGTCTATGGCGGCAAGGCCGATCTGTTTCCGCTGGGCGCGATGATGCAGAAGGGGCTGCAGCTGCGCACCGGCCAGACGCATGTCCGGCGTTTTACGGCGGAACTGCTCGACCTGATCGAGCGTGATGTCATCGATCCCAGTTTCCTGATCAGCCACCGCCTGCCGCTCGACGAGGCAGCGACCGGTTATCGCAATTTCCGGGACCATCAGGACGAATGGATCAAGGTGGTCATGCACCCCTGATCCCCACGCAAGGAACCCAAGCCATGGAATACAGCATTTTTGGCATCGTCATCCTGATCCTGGATGTGATTGCGGTGGTCAGCGTCTGGGGCAGCGGTGCCACCACCACGACCAAATTGCTCTGGACGCTGCTCATCGTCATCCTTCCGGTGATCGGCCTGATCGCCTGGTTCTTCCTCGGCCCCAAGCGCGGGCGGGTCTGACCTGGAGCCCGCCTAGCGGGGCGGCAGAATGAACGCTCCCAGCGCACGCCAGGCTTCGGACTTGGCGGCGAGGGGCAGCGTATAGGCCGGGCTGCTTGACGGCAGCGCCAGGATCGGCAGATCCAGCCCGGCCAGCGCGCGCATCGCGCCCTTCGCCGCCAGCGCACCGTTGCAGCCAATCGCGCGCAGATGCGGCAGGCTCTCGACCAGCGGGCGGAGCGGATTGGCCACGGCATCCCGGATATCGCCATCCAGGCTCGATCCGCGCCGCGCCGATCCGATCACATCCCAAAGCCCGACCCCGCGCGCGCCGAGCCGCGCGAGCCGCTCCGGATAATCGAGCGCAACCAGCGATTCGCCGATCACCCCTTCCATCAGCGTCCAGAAATGGTTGCGCGGATGCCCGTAATAGCGCGACGCCGCCAGCGAGGCGCGCCCCGGCAGGCTGCCCAGCACCAGCAATGTGCAAACATCCGGGATAACCGGCGGCAGGCCGATCAGCCGCTCGGGCCCGGTCATGTCAGGTCGAGCCGGCTGACCTGCTGTCCGATGGCGAACACGCGCTTTCCGCCGCCATGCTCGACGATGCGGATCTTGTTGACCGCCGGGCCCATCGCATCGACGCGCGTCCAGCTCTGCCCGCCGTCGCGCGTCTCGAAGCCGCAGGCGCGCGTCCCCACCCAGCCATGCTCGGCATCGGCAAAGCCGATACCGAAGGTGCGGGTGCCGGGCACCTGGGTCAGCGCGATCTCCTGCCAGCTCGCACCGCCATCGGTCGTCTTGATGACCAGCCGCACCGGATTGCTCTCGTCATAGGACTGGACGGTGGCATAGCCGACCAGCGGCGTCGGGAAGCTCATCTTCCAGATGTTCTCGAAAGCGCGCGCGCCGCGATAGGCGGTCTGCCAGCTATTGCCGCCGTCGCGGGTGCGCAGGATCAGCGCCTGGCCCTTCTCCACTTCCGCCGATGTGCTCGCGGCGATCAGCCCATGCTGCGCATCGTGGAAATGCACGTCGAGGATCATCCCCGCCTGCGCGCTCAGATCGATCGTCCGCCAGCTTTCGCCGCCATCTTCGGAGCGCAGCACGAAGGCGGGACCTCCGACGCGCCCTGCGGCGTGGATCACCGGGACGTTGCGCGTCTCCCCCTGGAAGATGCGGCGCTGCGGCAGGATATGGATGGCACAGATGCCGCCATTGGCCGGAAAGCCGCTGACGGGCACCGGCGTCCAGCTGATGCCTCCGTCGCGCGTGCGATAGAGCGGGGTCTGATCGGTGACGCCGGGATAATAGCCGGTGCCGACATTGCCCAGAAAGCCGTTCTCGGCATCGACAAAG
The DNA here is from genome assembly GCF_001556365.1 of Blastomonas sp. CCH1-A6. NCBI lineage: Bacteria > Pseudomonadati > Pseudomonadota > Alphaproteobacteria > Sphingomonadales > Blastomonadaceae > Blastomonas > Blastomonas sp. CCH1-A6. The sequence goes on from NZ_LSIS01000175.1 coordinate 5,984, forward strand.
CCAAGCGCGCGGATGAACGTGCCCGGCCGGTCCCAGAGCTTCTCCCAGCTCTCGCCGCCATCGCGCGTTGCAAAGAGCTTGCCCGCGCCGTTGCCGTACCACGCCAGCTCGCCCCCGGGCAGCGCCGAGAGATCATCCTGCTTGCCCTTGTACACCTCGGTCGCGAGCGTCTTCCAGCCCGATGCTGCCGACTCGGCGCTGAGGCGCGCGGGCAAGGCCAGCAGGGCGGCAAGCCCCAGCGCGGAGCGACGGGTGCACGAGGTAATGCTGGGCTGCGCGGCGAGCGGAGCAAACTGATCGGGAAAACGGGTCATGCGCGATCCTCCAGGCCAGGGGCAAAGCCCGAAGGTGCTGGGCCGCCCGCGGCCGCGCCACGATTATTCGACAGACGGCATTGCCCGACACGGAGTCAGTTACAACGGAGCGATCCGGGTGCGGCGATGGTGGAGAATGGATGCCCCCCAAGGATTCGAACCTTGATTAACGGAGTCAGAGTCCGTGGTCTTACCATTAGACGAAGGGGCAATAGGCGGTCGCAATTAGGCGCGTCGGCGAACGCGGTCAAGACCCAAATCGCGACGAATTTGTGCCAAGCTTGCGCATTCGTCGCATATTGGCTAGCCTTTGCCCCAAGTACCGGCGAAGCGTGGACATATTGGCCGCGCGGGCATGCCCGGATGAGAAAAAGAGCGATTTTGGCATGGTGGAGCGACCCACATCCATGCCGCAGGCCGAATCCCCCGCAATCACGCCGCCTGATGGTGGCAAGGTTGCCAAGGAACTGGCCAATCCCGCCAGAAATGGCCGGAATGCGGCACGACAGCGAGGCAGATCCAAGACTGCCGTCCAGCAGGGCCAGCGCGGCCCGGGGCCCGCACCGACGCGAATCACCGAATCGAGGCCGGCAAGGAATGGGCAGGGCGATCGTGGCGGCTGGAACGCCCGGCGCGCCTATGCCGCGATCGACCTGGGCACCAACAACTGCCGGTTGCTGATCGCCAAACCGGCGGCCGACGGGTTCGTTGTCGTCGATGCGTTTTCGCGCGTCGTGCGGCTGGGCGAGGGCCTGGGCCAGAGCGGACGGCTGAGCGACGCGGCAATGGACCGCGCGGTCGCCGCATTGTCGATCTGCGCCGACAAGCTGCGCCGCCGCCATGTCGCGCTGGCGCGGTCGGTGGCGACCGAGGCGTGCCGCAAGGCGAGCAACGGCCCGGCCTTTATCGAGCGCGTGCGCCGCGAGACGGGCATCGTGCTCGACATCATCACCGCCGAGGAAGAGGCGCGGCTCGCGGTCCTCGGCTGTCATATCCTGCTCGAACCCGGCGATGGGCCGGCGCTGATCTTCGATATCGGCGGCGGATCGACTGAGCTTGTGCTGGTCGACAGCTCCGGCCCGGTGCCCGACATTCTCGACTGGATGAGCGTGCCCTGGGGTGTGGTGACGCTGACCGAGAGCGAGCGCTTCGATCATGACGATCCCGAATCGCGCGCGGCCGCCTATGCGCGCATGCGAGCGCGGGTGATGGACGGCTTTGCCCCCTTTGCCCGCCGGTTGCCGGAGCTGCCCGATGCAGAGCGGCGGCTGCTTGGCACCAGCGGCACGGTGACGACGCTCGCCAGTCTGCATCTCGACCTGCCCTGCTACAATCGCGACGCGATCGACGGGCTGATCGTGCCGTCCGAATCGATGCGCGCCATCAGCGCGCGGCTGGCAGGCATGAGCCTGAACCAGCGGCGCGAACTGCCCTGCATCGGCAAGGAGCGCGCCGATCTGGTGGTGGCGGGCTGCGCCATTCTCGAATCGATCCTCGACATCTGGCCCGCCATGCGGCTGGGCGTCGCCGATCGCGGCATTCGCGAGGGCATCTTGCGCGCATTGATGGGCAAGGATGCGCCGCAGCCGCGCTCCGCGCACGAGCAACGCGCATGAGCGGCGACGGCAAGCAGGGTAGCGGTTCCGGAGGCTCTGGCGGCAAAGGCGGATCGGGCGGGGGCAGGATCCCCGGCGACAGCCGGCGCAAGGCGACCGGAAAATATGGCGATGGCCTCAAGCAGCGGGTCAAGACCGCGCGCGGGCGCACCGCCTCGTCCAACCGCTGGCTCGAGCGCCAGCTCAACGATCCCTATGTCCGCAAGGCCAAGGCCGAAGGCTATCGCAGCCGCGCGGTGTACAAGCTGGTCGAGCTCGACGAGAAATTCGCCATCGTGCGCAAGGCGCGGCATGTGGTCGATCTTGGCATCGCGCCGGGCGGCTGGTCGCAGCTGGTGCGCCGGGTCAATCCCAAGGCGGCGGTGGTCGGCATCGATCTGCTGCCGGTCGACCCGATCGAGGGTGTCACCATCTTCCAGATGGACTTCATGGCCGATGAGGCGCCGGACAAGCTCATCGATGCGCTCGGCGGCAGGCCCGATCTGGTGCTGTCCGACATGGCGGCGAACACCGTCGGCCACAAGCAGACCGATCATCTGCGCACCATGGGGCTGGTCGAGGCGGCAGCGCATTTCGCGGTCGATCAGCTGGTCGAGGGTGGGACCTTCGTCGCCAAGGTGCTCGCTGGCGGCACCGACAACGATCTGCTCACCCTGCTCAAGCAGCATTTCAAGACCGTGAAGCACGCCAAGCCGCCTGCCAGCCGCAAGGGCAGCAACGAATGGTATGTCGTGGCGCAAGGTCGCAAACCGCGAGCAGCGTCTGCGGGCGGCGACGAACTGGCCTGAAACTGGGGGTGATTCGCCTTGCCCCGCGGGGCGGAATGGCGATGCTGGGGGCTGATGCAGCCTGAACGATGCGCTGCCATGGACGCGGGGGCGGCATGATCAGTCGCAATTTGCTGGTTCTGGCGTCGATCGTGTTCATCGACATGGCCGGTATCGGCCTGATCGTGCCGGTCATGCCGTCGCTGATCCAGTCGCTGACAGGGCAAGGTCTCGATCACGCCGCGACCTGGGGCGGCTGGCTGCTGTTCACCTATGCCCTGATGCAGTTCCTGTTCGCGCCCGTCATCGGCGGGCTGAGCGACCGGTTCGGGCGGCGTCCGGTGCTGCTGGCGACACTGGCGCTGCTGGGGGTCGACTATGCGCTGATGGCTTTTGCCCCGAGCCTGGCCTGGCTGTTCGCAGGCCGCGCCATCTCGGGCGTGATGGGCGCAAGCTATGCCGCCGCGAACAGCTGCATCGCCGACAGCATTCCGGCAGAGCGGCGCGGGGCGGCGTTCGGCATGCTCGGCGGCGCGGGCGCAACGGGCTTCGTGCTCGGCCCGGCGATCGGCGGGCTGATCGGCCAGTTCGGCAACCGGCTGCCGTTCGTGGCGGCGGCGCTGCTGTGTGCGGCGGGCACGGTCTTCGGCTGGCTGCGTTTTGCCGAAACGCTCGATCCCGACAAGCGGCGGCGCTTCGATCCGTTCCGCTCCAACCCGCTGGGCATGATCGTGCGCATGGCGCGCATTCCGCTGGTCATCGGCTGCCTGGCTGCGATCTTCCTGATGCAGCTCGCCAGCCAGGCGCAGCTATCGGTCTGGGCCTATTATGGCACGGCGAAGTTCCAGTGGACCCCGGCGATGACCGGAATGACGATCGCTTTGTTCGGCGTGATGATCGTGCTCACCCAGGGCGTGCTGTCGGGCAAGGCCATCGCCCGCTTCGGCGCGGTGCGCACCGCGACGATCAGCCTGCTGTTCTCGATCCCCTCGTTTCTGACGCTCGCCTTTGCGCCGAGCACGCCCGTGGTGATCCTGGGGGTGATCATCGGCGCCATCCCGGGCATGTGCTTCCCGGCGATGCAGCAGCTGATGAGCCCCTGCGTGGCCGAGGACGCGCAGGGCGAGTTGCAGGGTGCGATCGCCAGCACGATCAGCCTGACCGCGATCATCGGACCGCTGCTGATGACCGGGGTGTTCGCCGCGTATGCCGATGCCCGGGGCATCTTCTTCCCCGGCGCACCCTTTGTCGTTGCAGCAGGGCTGATGGCGGGCGCGGTGACGGTGCTGACAGTCACGCTCCTGCGCCATGCCGGGCAACCCTCCGCCGCCTGAGCGCAGCAAAAAGCCCCGCCCGCGCGATGCGGACGGGGCTTTTTCGCGTTACCCTAGCAAAGCGATCAGAAGCGGCCGCGCAGGGTGATGCCATAGGTGCGCGGTTCGCCCAGGAAGGCCGAGAAGATCTGGCGTCCGCCGGGGAACTGCGGATCGACGAACGGCGCTGCAGTCGTACCGGCCTGGAACGGGCTGTTGATCGCGACCTGGGTGAAGTCCTCGTTGAAAAGGTTCTGCGCCCAGAGCTCGATCGCCCAGGCCTGTTCCGGACCGCGCAGGCCGACGCGTGCGTTGACCACCACGAAGCTCGGCTGTTCCTTTTGCGGGAACAGGTCCGATCCGGTGTTGAAGGCATCGGTCACGCGGGTGTCGAGATAGAGCAGACCCGAAAGGCCGTTATTGCCGATATCCGGCGTCCAGGCCATCGATCCGGTCAGCGTCAGCTCGGGCGCGTTCGACAGGTTGTCGCCGGGCAGCTTGCGCAGCGCCGGATCGAGCGGCGCGCCGTTGCGGTTGCCGATCAGGTTGTTGCGATAGCTGGTATCGGCATAGGTCAGACCGCCATTGACCGTGAAGGTGCGCGACGGACGGATCGAGGCTTCGAGTTCGACACCCTGGGCGACCACGCCATAGGTCACGTCGCCGCGGGCACAGCCGCCGGTCGTGGCGCTGAGATCGCGGTCGGCGCCGGCGAGATCGGTCGAGCAGCCGTTGACCGTCTGAACCAGGAAGACGGTGCCGTTGAAGGTGTTGAGCTGGAAATTCTCGAACTGCTGGCGGAACAGCGCGAGGTTGATGGTCAGCGGACCGCGCGAATATTTCGCGCCCAGTTCGAACGCATCGACGATTTCCTGGTCGAACTGCAGGTTGCGCACCAGCGCCTGGGCGCCGCCGACCGCCGCGAAGGTGGTCACCGGAGCGCCGCCCAGCGGAGCGACGACCGGTCCCTTGAGCGCCGAACGGTCGAGGTTGAAGCCGCCTGCCTTGTAGCCGCGCGAATAGCTGCCGTAGAGCAGCAAATCGTCGGTGGGCTTCCACGACAGCACCGCGGTGCCGGTGAACTCGTTCTCGCTGCGACGATCACGGATCGACACCCCGTTGAGCTCTGCGGTCGAGTTGCCCTGGCAGCCCAGGCCGACCAGAGCGCCAGCCAGCGCGCGTGCGGTGGCATTGGGGCTGATCAGATCGTCGGTGAGCGATGCCTGCAGGCGGGTACAGACCGTGTTGTCGTTGCTGAAGGTCGCGTTGAAGCGCTTGCGCTCGTTGGTGTAGCGCAGGCCGACCGTCAGATCGAGATTGTCGGTGATGTGGAAGATATTGTGCGTGAAGAACGCATAGTTGCGGCTGTTCTGGAAATAGCGATCACTGATCGAGCCCAGATTGTTGAGCGTATCGAGCAGCGCGAAGCCGTTGGCGATATCCGCGCCGGTCTGGCCGCCGCCGGTGGCTGCAGCCAGCGTGGCCGGGCCAACACCGGGTGCGACGCAGCCCGGCGAGGTCGGCGAATACAGGCCGGCCAGACCACCGCCCGAGATGATGCGGCAGGTGGCGAAGCGGCCATACTGGTTGCCGAAGCGCAGATTGTCGCGCACGGTCAGGTCTTCGTCGGCGAAATAGCCGCCGACGAGCCAGTCGAGCTTGCCGTCGAACGCCTCGCCCTGCAGGCGCAGTTCCTGGGTGAAGGTCTTGAACTGGCGGAACTGGGCGTCGGTATTGTCGGCGCGATACAGAATGTCGACCGCGCTGTAATCGGTGTCCGATGCCTGGCTGTTCTTGTAATAGCGATAGCCGGTGATCGAGGTCAGCGTCGCGCCACCCATGTCCCAGTTCACTTCGAGCGAGAGACCGCCATCCTTGGTCTTGCCGTTATAGGTGCGGCCACGGGTGACGAAGGTGTTGCGGCTGAACGGATCGTTGAACGAACCGATCGGCTGACCCAGGTCGCGCAGCACGTTGATGATGTTGTTGCCCGTCGCCTGGAGCGGCGCGAGCGGGGTCGACGGGTTGTTGAGGTCGCCGATCAGCGGGTTGAAATCGCGGCCCAGATAGACCGCACCGCAGCAGCGCTCGTCGCGATTGGTATAGTCGGCGATGAAGCGGAACGAGACGGTGTCGACCGGCTCCCACAGCAGCTGACCCTTGACGAAATAGCGGTCGCGATTGTTCAGGTCGATATTGTTGTTCACGTCGCGCAGGAAGCCGTCGCGCTTTTCGTACACGCCGTCGAAGCGTGCCGCGAGCGTTTCGCTCAACGGGCCGGTGAGACCGGCCTGCAGGCGGATATTGTCGAAATTGCCATAGGTCGCCTCGCCAAAGCCGCCGAATTCGAACTCGGGCTTTTTGGAATAGATCGACAGGATCCCGGCGGAGGCGTTGCGGCCGAACAAGGTGCCCTGCGGACCGCGCAGCACTTCCACCCGGTCGAGCTCGCCGAGTTCGTTGAGACCGATGCCCGAGCGCGAGCGATAGACGCCGTCGATGAACACCGCGACCGAGCTTTCGAGGCCCGGATTGTCACCGACGGTACCGATACCGCGGATACGCGCCGATCCGTTCGCCTCGTTGCCGGTCGACGACACGAGCAGCGACGGGACGACCTGGTTTAGCTGGCGGATGTCGTTGGCGCCGGTATTCTCGAGCGTTTCGGCGTTGACGGCCGACACCGCGACCGGAACGTCGGAGAGCAGCTGCTCGCGGCCCTGGGCCACGACGACGATGGTGTTGCTGTCGTTGACGCCTTCCTGTTCAGCCTCCTGCGCCAGGGCGGGGTTCGCCATGGCCACCAGGCCGGCTGAAAGCATGAGGGACACACGGCTGGCTTTGCCGAAACGCATGGGCATATCTCTCTCCTGATTGTGGTCTCTCTGGCGGTCATGCGCCGCCTTGACGTGAACGTTAGACCAAAATCGGCGGGATTCAAGCGGTTGCGCGGACTTCCCGCAAAAATGCAGAGCGTTGTCGCGAAAACGCAACACCAGTTATGCAAGTGACTTTATCGCCGAAATTCTGCCGTTTTTTGCAAGTCGAAGCGCAACGCCGCGCTTTCCGTAGCGACAAAGGCATGAGGTCCTACGCCCAGCACGGAAAGAATGGCCGGGTCGTCGGCATCGAGCCCCCCGGTCAATGCCCCGAAGGCGGGCAGGATCAGCCGGTCGGAAGAGGCGACGAAACAGGGACGCGAGACCGTCCGCCCTCGCAGCCGCACCCTGAGGCGCGGATGGAAATGGCCCGAAAGTTCGGGCACGCTCCTGCGCGATTCGGCCTTGTGGCGCAGCGCCAGCCCGGCGAGTTCGGCCTCCTCGACCACGCTGCCGCCAAAACCGGTTTCGAGCGCGCTGTCATGGTTGCCGGTGATCCAGTGCAGCGCGATCCGGCACGACAGGCTTTCGATCCGCGCAGCGAGCGCCGGGTCGAGCCGCGAGGCGCCGTCGCTGTCGTGAAAATTGTCGCCCAGGCACCACAGGCTGGTCGCGCCCGAGGCCTCGAGCGCGCGCTCGAGCCGGTCGAGCGTCGCCGCGCTGTCATAAGGCGGGAGCATCTGCCCCGAGCGCGCATACCAGCTTGCCTTTTCGAAATGCAGGTCGGCGACGAACAGCGCCTTTTCGCGCGGCCAGTAGAGCGCGGCGCGATCGACGATGACGAAATCCTGCCCGGCGAACGAAAGGGGAACCATGATCCCGCCATGCCGCAGACCTCGGGGTGTTGCAAGCCCGGTGCTTGGCAGACCGTCGCACGCCGATTATGGGGCAACGCATGACCTTGCCCACCGACTATCCGCTCACCGTCGCGGCGCTCTATCATTTCGCGCCGATCGCGGAGCCTCAGGCCGTGCGCGATGCGCTGCACGCGCTGTGCGAGGGCGATGCGCTGTGCGGCACGCTGCTGATCGCGCACGAAGGCGTCAACGGCACGCTGGCGGGGCCTGGAGCCGGGATCGCAGCTTTGGTCGATGCCATCCGCGCGATGCCGGGCTTTGCCGCCATCGAGGTCAAATATTCGGGCGCGCACATGCCCCCGTTCAAGCGGCTCAAGGTCAAGGTGAAGCGCGAGATCGTGACGATGGGCGTGCCCGATATCGATCCGGTGCACGGCCAGGGCGCCTATGTCGAACCCAAGGACTGGAACGCGCTGATCGCCGATCCCGATACGGTGCTGATCGATACCCGCAACAGCTTCGAATTCGCGCAAGGCACCTTCACGGGCTCGGTCGATCCGGGCACCGAGCGGTTCACCCAGTTTCCCGCCTGGTTCGACGCGCAAGCGGAGGAATTGCGGCAATCGGGCAAGAAGATCGCGATGTTCTGCACCGGCGGCATCCGCTGCGAAAAGGCGACCGCCTATGTCCGCGCGCAGGGCTTTGACGAAGTCTATCACCTCAGGGGCGGCATCCTGAAATATCTGGAAGAGGTGCCCGCCGAGCAATCGCTGTTCGAGGGGGGATGCTTCGTCTTCGATGAGCGCGTTGCCCTCGGCCAGGGGCTCGAGCTGCTCGATGTCGAGCGTGCGGTAGCCAAGGGCGGGGAGTAATCCTGCAACCCCTCAACCGTCACCCCCGCGGAGGCGGGGGTCCCGCTTCACCCTTCATCGTCTGCGCAGAAGCGGGATTCCCGCTTTCGCGGGAATGACGAAGTTCAGCCGGGCGCCCTGCTTCCGAACGTGCTCTTCACCAGCCGCGTCACCAGCCCTGCAAGGCTGCGATAATTCGCCAGCTGGTAGGTCGATTCCACGCCAAGTTCGCGCGACAGGCGGCGGTGCGCCTCGGGCAGCGCGTGATAGGGCACGCCGGGCAGCAGATGGTGCAGCGCGTGATAGCGCAGTCCCACCGGCGCCCAGAGTTCGGGCAGAAGGCCCGGCGGCGGCACGTTGACGCTGTCGAGATATTGCGCGGTCACGCTCATCGGCTCGTCCTCGTTCTCCCACAGATGCGCGACCAGCGTGCGCACCTGGTTGAGCACCATCGTGCCCGAGACGATGGCGAGACCGATCAGAAAGGCGCGCAGCGGCAGGGTGCCGGTCGCGACCAGCGCGATCAGCGTCATCGCCCAGGCGCTGGCGAGCGTTTCGAGTACCAGCCAGTGCCGGCGCGCCTGACCTTCGGGCATGACGCGGCGAAAGGCGGGATTGATGACCAGCCCCGAATAGCGCTCGACCACGATGCGGCGCAGCGGCGGGATGATCAGCGAAAGCGGCGACAGCACGCCATAGCGTACGATCAGCCCGATCGGGCCCAGCGCCGCGACCAGCACAAACAGCGGCACCGTCCACGGCTTCATCAGCGCGAGTGGCAGATATTCTGGGTCCTTGACCGTGCCATAGCGCAGCCGCTGGTGGTGCAGGTTGTGCACGCCCTCGTACATGAAGCTGGGAATGAGCAGCGGAATGCCGACCAGCGCGTTCCAGCCGGCATTGAATCCGGGAACGGCATCGGGGCGAAGATGCGTCAGTTCGTGAATGAAGCTGCCCGCGCGGTAGAGCGCCAGGATCGCGACCAGCGCGCACAGCAGCGCCAGGCCAACGCCATCGACCAGGATCGCACCGGCAAGCGCGCCATAGCCGACCGTGACCGAGGCGAGCATGTCCGCCCAATAGACACCCGGCTTCGCGGCATTGAGATCGCGCGTCAGCGAAGCCGCAGCGCGGATCATCGCCATGTCGTCGGGCACCTGGCCGCTGGCGCGCGCAAGCGTCGCGCCCTGGGTGGCGCTGCGACCGGAATCGGAAAGGGGGAAACTGCTAGCCATGATGTTCCTGTACTGATCGCCCGCTTAAGCCACGGCAACGTGGCAGCATGATGGCAATATCTGGCCCGCAATTCCTTGACACAGATCATGGCAGAGCGACAAAGGGCACGGCCCTTTGGGGCTTCCATGACGATGAAGGATGAGTTTTGGCGGACCAGCAGCAGATAAGCGTCAGCCCGGTGAACGACAAGGCCGCCCTCAAGGCGTTCGTCGATATCGCCTATGATCTGAATGCCTCCGACCCGGCCTGGGTGCCGCCCCTGCGCGCCGAAGTCTACGAGATGTTCAATCCGGCCAAGAACCCGTTTTATGGCCATGCCACCGTTCAGCCGATGATCGCACGTCGCGGCGGCAAGGTGGTGGGTCGCATTTCGGCGCATATCGATCATCTCGCGCTGACCCAGCCGGTCGATCAGGGCATGGGCCCGGGCACCGGCAATTTCGGCATGTTCGAGGCGGCGGACGAGGCCGTGGCCCGCGCGCTGCTGAACGCCGCCGAGCAATGGCTGCGCGACCAGGGCATGACGCGCGCGCTCGGCCCGCTGAGCCTGTCGATCTGGGACGAGCCGGGGCTGCTCACCTTCGGCCATGACCGCCCGCCGATCATCATGATGGGGCATCACAATGCCGCCTATCAGGGCTGGATCGAGCGCGCCGGCTATACGGTCGCCAAGAAGCTGCTGAGCTATGAATTGCCGATCGTCGAGGGCTTTTCGCCGCTGGTCCAGCGCATCGTCGCCGCCGGGCGCAAGAACGAGCGCATCCGGCTGCGCAAGGTCGACAAGAGCCGGTTCGACGAGGATGCCGCGACGATCCTGGCGATCCTCAACGATGCCTGGGGCGAGAACTGGGGCTTCGTGCCGATCACAGACGAAGAGGTCGCCTATATCGGCAAGAAGCTGCGCCCGCTGGTGCGCGAGGACCTGATCATGATCGCCGAATATGACGGCCGTCCTGTCGCGTTCCTGATGACGCTGCCCGATATCAATACCGTCACCGCACCGCTTAACGGATCGCTCTTCCCGTTCGGCTGGGCCAAGCTGCTCTGGTGGCTGCGCACCTGCCGTTCGCCCAGCGTGCGCGTGCCGCTGATGGGCGTGGTCAAGGACCTGCAGAACACGCGCATGGCCGCACAGCTTGCCTTCATGCTGATCGAGACGATCCGCGTCGAGGCGGTGAAGAATTACGGCACGGTGCGCGGCGAGATCGGCTGGGTGCTCGAAGACAATCAGGGCATGAACGCGATCGCCGATGCGATCGAGAGCAAGGTCAACCGCGAGTATCTGATCTACGAAAAGCCGCTCTGATCGCCTGGCCGCGCTGCCGGGCGTTCAGACCATTGCAACATTCGCGCGTTATGGCGCTCGACCGGCCCGGTGCGGCGGGGATTTGACGCCCCGTTTTCCGCCCACTAGACGACACGCAAACGCTGTGGAGCTTATCCCCCTATGAAGATCGCGATGATTGGTTCGGGCTATGTCGGCCTGGTGTCGGGCGCCTGTTTCGCCGATTTCGGCCATGACGTGGTCTGTGTCGACAAGGATCCGGCCAAGATCGAATCGCTGCTCGCCGGCAAGATGCCGATCTACGAGCCGGGGCTGGAAGGGCTGGTGGCCGCCAATGTGCGCGCTGGCCGCCTGTCCTTTTCGACCGATCTGCCCTCGAGCGTCGCCGATGCCGATGCGGTGTTCATCGCGGTGGGCACGCCCTCGCGCCGCGGCGACGGTTTTGCGGACCTCAGCTATGTGCGCGATGCCGCACGCGAGATCGGCGAATCGATCCGCAAGCGCTGCGTCGTCGTCACCAAGTCGACCGTTCCGGTGGGCACCGGCGACGAGGTCGAGAAGATCATCCGCCAGACCGCGCCGGACGCCGATTTCGAGGTCGTCTCCAACCCCGAATTCCTGCGCGAGGGCGCGGCGATCGGCGATTTCAAGCGGCCCGACCGCATTGTCGTCGGCACCGAGGTCGAATGGGCGCGCGAATATATGCGCGAGATCTACCAACCGCTGTTCCTCAACGAATCGCCGATCCTGTTCGTCTCGCGCCGCACCTCCGAGGTGATCAAGTACGCCGCCAATGCGTTCCTCGCGACCAAGATCACCTTCATCAACGAGATGGCGGATCTGTGCGAGAAGGTCGGCGCGAACGTGCAGGACGTCTCGCGCGGCATCGGCCTCGACGGACGGATCGGATCGAAGTTCCTGCACGCTGGCCCCGGCTATGGCGGCAGCTGCTTCCCCAAGGACACGCTCGCGCTGATGAAGACCGCGCAGGACCATGAGGCGCCGCTGCAGATCGTCGAGGCCGTGGTGCGCGTCAACGACCTGCGCAAGCGCGCGATGGCGCGCAAGGTGATCGCGGCGATGGGCGGCGATGTCGAGGGCAAGCGCATCGCGATGCTGGGCCTGACCTTCAAGCCCAATACCGACGACATGCGCGATGCCCCCGCGATCGTCATCGCCCAGGGGCTGATCGACGCGGGCGCCGAAGTCATCGCCTATGATCCCGAGGGCATGGAGGCAGCCGCCGCGCTGATGCCCGGCGTGACGATGGCCGAAGGCGCCTATCAGGCATTGCAGGACGCCGATTGCGCGGTGATCGTCACCGAATGGGACGTGTTCCGCGCGCTCGCGCTGCCGCGCGTGCTCGCGACGATGCGCGGCAACACGCTGGTCGACCTGCGCAATATCTACAAGCCCGAGCAGATGAAGGCGGCGGGCTTCCATTATGTGAGCGTCGGCCGCTGAGCTGACAGGCGGGGGGAGACAAGGGCATGGCACGGCGGATTGCGGTAATCTTCGGCACGCGGCCCGAGGCGATCAAGCTGTTCCCGGTAGTGGCCGCGCTCCAGGCTGCGCCCGATCTGGAGCCGGTGGTGCTGGTCACCGGCCAGCATCGCGAGATGCTCGACCAGGTGCTGGAAATCGCAGGGCTGGTGCCCGATCATGACCTCGCGCTGATGCAGCCGGGCCAAAGCCTCGACGAGATCAGCGCGCGGCTGCTCACCGGCATCGGTCAGGTGCTCGATGCCGAAAAGCCCGATATGGTGATCGTGCAGGGCGATACCGCGACCGCGATGTGCGGCGCGCTCGCCGCCTATTATCGCAAGATCCCGGTCGCGCATGTCGAGGCCGGCTTGCGCAGCGGCAATATCTATCACCCCTGGCCCGAAGAGGTGAACCGCAAGATCATCGGAACCTTCGCCGACCTGCACTTCGCGCCGACCGGGACCGCGGCCGATGCGCTGCGCCGCGAGGCCGTCGACGAGGCGAAGATCCTGGTCACCGGCAACACGGTGATCGATGCGCTGCACTGGGTCACGCACAAGCTCGCCGCCGATCCCGGCCAGGCGGGCCTGCTCGCACCCGTAGAGGCGCGCTTCGCGGGCAAGCGGATCATCGGCGTCACGACGCACCGGCGCGAGAATTTCGGCAGCGGCATGGACGACATCGCGCACGCTATCCGCGATCTGGCCGCGCGCGACGATGTCGCGATCATCTTCCCGGTGCATCTCAATCCGCAGGTGCGTGCCGCGATGTTGCCGATCCTGGGCGGGCTGGACAATGTCGCGCTGCTCGAACCGCTCGACTATCTCAACTTCACCCGGCTGCTGCAGATTGCCGAGCTGATGCTGACCGATAGCGGCGGCGTGCAGGAAGAGGCGCCAGCGCTCGGCAAGCCCGTGCTCGTCATGCGCGACACCACCGAGCGGCCCGAAGGCGTCGCAGCGGGCACGGCGAAGCTGGTCGGCACCGACCGCGCGACGATCATCTCCGAAGCGACCCGACTGCTCGACGATCCGGCCGCGTATGCCGCGATGGCGCAGGCGCACAATCCTTTCGGCGACGGCAAGAGCTCAGCCCGGATCGCCGCAGCGATATCGGACTGGTTTGCCCGGCTATAGCCAGCCCTGGCTGCGCAGCACCGGCTGCATCGCCCTCGACACCGGCGCGCTGATATCGCCGGGCAGCGCAAGCTCCATCCGGCCCGATTGCTGGCGGACCGCCTGCACCGCATCGCGCGCGACCCACCAGCTGCGATGCACGCGCGCGCCCGCCGAATCGTCGAGCAGCGCACAGGCATCGGCCATGCGCATCAGCACCAGATCGCTGCCCAGATCGGTGTGCACGCGCAGATAATGGTCCTCCGCCTCGATCGCGAGCAGCCGCCCGGCGCGCAACCGGTGCGGCAGCTTCTCGGCGAGCAGGGGAGGAAGCGCGGAGCGATCGGTCACGGGTGCTTCGGCAGAGGTCGGTGCGGGTGCAGGCTCGGGCAGAGGCTGCGGCATGGGCACGACCGCCGCCTCGGCGACCTGCCCGTTGGTGGCGAGATAGTTGATCGCGGTGAGCACCACCGAGATGAGCAGCACCGCCAGCCAGAATTCGAGCACCACCATCGGTGTGATCAGACCGATGCCGAAGAACAACGCGCTGACCACGATGACCACGAAGCTGTGCGGCAGCGAGACGAGCAGCGCGACCAGCCCGGCCTCTGCCCAGCGGTGCGCCGCGAGGCCGCCCCAGCCGCGCACCAGCGCATTCACCCCCAGGCCGAGCAGCGATCCGGGCAAAATCACCGCCGCCCAATAGGCGAAACGCTGGAAAAAGGGTGCTGCCTGGGTGCCCATCGCGCCCAGATAGGCGAGCACCGCCGCCGCGATCATCCCGATGACAAGTCCCCGCAATGCCTGGCTTTTCATGGCCTCTGCATTTCGCGAAGCGTGAACGGCAGGGGGTGGCAACTCACGCATCAGGGCGGGCAACTCGCGTAACCGGACAGGACAGCCGGGTCTACCTGCGCCAGGGTGAGGGGGTCAAGCATGGCCCCGTCGCCATCGCAACCCGCAAGGAGAACCAGACCCATGAAAGCCCTGTATCTCGCCGCCACGCTCGCGCTTGCCACTGCCGGAAACGGCATTGCCTGGGCGCAGAACGCCGCCGCCGCGACCACCCCCGCACCCGATGCCTCGCTGACCGTCACCTTCGAGCAGATCGAGATGCCCGAGGGCCAGATCCTGCTCAGCCTGTATGACAATGAGGCCGCGCACGATGCGGGCGGCAAGCCGGTGCGCGCCGCGATGGCCAGGGTCGAAGGCAAGACCGTCTCGGTCGTTTTCGAGGGCCTGGCCCCCGGCCGTTATGCGATCAAGGCGTTTCACGATGTCGATGGCGACGGCAAGATGAAGACCAACCCCTTCGGCATGCCGCTTGAACCCTTTGCCTTTTCGAACAACGCCAAGCCCGTGGGCGGACCTGCGCGCTGGGAAGCGGCAAGCTTCGATGTGCCCGTCGGCGCCTCCGAAACCCGCATCGCGATCCAGTAAGGACACGATCTCATGAACCGTCGTGATCTGCTGATCGGTGGGGGCCTGGCCGCGCTCGGCACCCTGGTCCCCGCCACCGCCCGCGCCGCCGCCGCCGCCGCTGCCGTCGCCAAGCCCGACTGGACTTTGGGCGTCACCGACATCCTGGAAGACATCGCCCCGCGCAGCCTTCGCCGCATCCACGGCCGCGCGCCCGATCTCATCGGCACGCTCTACCGCAACGGCCCGGCGCGCTTCCGCCGCGGCGACAGCGCCTCGGGCCACTGGTTCGACGGCGACGGGCTGATCCGCGCCTGGCAGGTGCGCAGCAACGAGGCACGGCTGGCGGCGCGCTTCGTCGACACGCCCAAGCGGCGGCTCGAGGAAAAGCTCGGCCGCATCGTCCAGCCGGGCTTCGGCACGCTCGAGCAGCCCGGCGCGATCGTCGGCAACTCGGATGAGACCAATGCCGCCAACACGCATGTCATCAAGGCTGGCAACCGCCTGCTGGCGCTCTGGGAGGCAGGCTCTGCCACCGCGCTCGATCCGGCCAGCCTCGAGACGCAGGGCCAGGTCACCTTTCGCGACGACCTGAAGCACATGCCGTTCCTCGCGCATCCGCGCATCGAGCCCGATGGCCGCATCTGGAACATCGGATCGGGCGGGGCGGCGGTCTATGTCTGGCGGCTGTCTAAGGACGGCATGTTCGAGGCGGGCGAGGCGGTCAAGCTGCCGATGGCGAGCTATATCCACGATTTCACCGCGACCGCGCGCCATCTGGTGATCCTGTGCCAGCCCTGGATCGCAGGCGCGATGAAGCTGCCCTTCTCGAAGAGCCTGACCTGGCAGCCCGAGTTGGGATCGAAGGTGCTGGTGCTCGACAAGGACGACCTGTCGAAGCGCCGCGTTTACGATCTGCCGCCGCTCTCCTTCTTCCATCTCGGCGATGCCTGGGAAGAGACGGACGGGACGATCCGCTTCGACGGCTGCTTCCACAAGGACGTGACCTTTGCGGTCGAAGGCGCGCCGGGGCTAGTCGAGGGCCGCTATGTCCATGTCGAACGTCCCGAGCTCAACCTGGTCGCGCTGCACCCCGATGGCCGCGCCACGCTGACGCCCGCCGGGATCACCGCCGAATTCCCGCGGAGCGCGCCCGAGCGCGCCGGACTGCCCCGATCGGCGACGGTGCATGTCGGTGGCTATACCGGCACGCGGCCGTTCGCGCGCAGCGTCGGCAGCTGGGACTGGATCAGCGGGCGGCATGACAGCTTCGATTTCGGCGCGCGCCATCTGGTCGAGGAATTCGTGCCCGCCGGACCGCATCACCTGATCGGCACCACGCTCAACCTCGATGCAAAAGCCACCGAACTGCACCTGTTTGACGCGCGCCGCATCGCCGATGGCCCGGTGACGAGCTGGCGCAGCGACGTCGCGCTGCCGGTCAGCTTCCATGGCAGCTGGGTGGCCGCCTGATCGTTGCGATAAAGGTGGCCGGGCAGCGATGCGTGCGATAGAGCCGTGCCATGTCCTCTGCCTTCATTGCGTTACAGCATCTGGTGCCACAGCACGCCCTGACCCGGCTCGCCGGACGGCTGGCGGCGAGCGAGAGCCCCTGGCTGCGCGACCGGATGATCCGCCGCTTCGCCGCCGCCTATGATGTCGACATGGGCGAGGCGGCGCGCCGCTTCGGACAGTTTGCCAGCTTCAACGACTTCTTCACCCGCGAGCTCAAGCCCGGAGCGCGTCCGCTGGCCGATGCCGAGCGTTTCATCCTCAGCCCCGCCGACGGCGCGGTCAGCCAGGCGGGCCCGATCCGCGACGGGCGCATCATTCAGGCCAAGGGGCGCGACTACAGCGTCGAGGAGCTGCTCGGCGGCCAGGGCGGCGACGCGCACCGGTTCGATGGCGGGCAGTTCGTCACCATCTATCTCAGCCCGCGCGACTACCACCGCGTGCACATGCCCGCCGCCGGCACGCTGCAATCGACCGTGTACCTTCCCGGCAAGCTGTTCTCGGTCAATCCGGGTACCGCTGCCGGGGTCGACCGGCTGTTCGCGCGCAACGAGCGGCTCGCGTGCCTGTTCGACGGACCCGACGGGATGTTCGCCAGCGTGATGGTCGGCGCGATAATCGTCGCAGGGATCGACACGGTCTGGCCGCACCGCTTTGCCGACCATGAAACCGCACCGGTCGCCGAGGAGTTCACCGGCAGCACCCACAGCTTCGCAGCAGGCGACGAGATGGGCCGCTTCTATCTGGGATCGACCGTGGTGCTGCTGTTCGAGCCGGGCCGCGTCGCCTGGAACGATGCGCTTCAGCCCGGCGCGCCCTTGCGCATGGGCCAGGCGATCGGGGAGCGGTTGTCGGGGATCTGAGGGGCCGCCCGGGCGGCGGGCCCCTGGATGACTGGTGCGGTCAAGAAGACTCGAACTTCCACGGGCTTTCGCCCACAACGACCTCAACGTTGCGCGTCTACCAATTCCGCCATGACCGCACAGTCCAGCAATTCGCGGGGATTGCGGCCGTTTCGACGGCCCTGCCCGCGTGGCAGGCCGCGCCATTAGCAAAGCGTAACGCCCATAGCAACAAGGGAATCTCGTGTGCCTGTCAGGCAGCGCGTGCGATCAGTTGCGCTTGGCCCAGGCGATCTCGGCCGAGGTGGCAGAGCGCGGAACGTCGACCATCGCCTGGCGGAAATCGGCCGACTGGCCGGGCTCGAGCTTCTCGACCGGCGGGTTGATGATCCAGTTGAACACCACCCGGTCCTGCGCATCGCGCAGCACCACCAGCATCGGCGGCACGTCCTGCGCGCGCTGGCTCAGATTCCGGATCGTGCCCGACGCACTGAAATATTCGGTGCCGTTGGGCAGCGTGCGCCGTTCCTGCTTCTTGGGCGGGAAATCGATCACCAGATCGGGCTCCACCTCGGCAAAGGGCAGGCTGTAATCGGCGATGAAGCCTGGCAGGCCGAAGGTCTGGATCGCGACGGCCGCGCCCGATGCGAGCAGCGCAAAGGCGACCGCGCCGATCATCCACAGCTTGGCCGGGTTGCGGCGCGGGCGGAAGGGCGGTTCGTGGCTGAAGCTGCTCGGCCGATCCGCCAGCGCGTCGTCGGCATAGCTCGCCACGATCGGACGGTCGACCGGAGGAACCGGCCGGGGCAGTGGCGGCAACTCGGGTTCCGGCTCGCGCGTGGATTCGGGCTCGACCGGCACCGGCGCGACCATCGGCGGCTCCGGGCTCGCTGCCGGCGGCGGCGCAGGCACTGGGGCAGCCGGTCCCGGCTCGGATTCGACCGGCGCTACTGCCGAAGCGGCAGGTGCTGCCGGTTCCGCGACCGGCGCAGGTGCGGGCGTGGGCGCAGGCTGCACTGCCGGGTCGGCGACCGACTCCGGCGCGGGAACGTCGGGACCATGCTGGAACCAGCTGTGCCCGCACTTGGCGCAACGCACCGATCGTCCATCGATACCGATGGCGCTGTCGGGAACCGCATAGCGGGTGTTGCACGCAGGGCACGCAATAATCATGGCGTTTCTAACCATGATGGGCGAATCGCCGCAAGGGGCTTGGACCGCCTGCAAAGGTGGTCACCCCATGTTTTCCACTGCTGATTGCGCGCAAGGGCGGTTTTTCAACGGCTTGACGCCATGGCAGCGGGATTTGGCAGTGCGGGTGACGTGAGGGTGCGCATTCCCATTGCCTGTTTGGGCCGCGCCGCGCTATCGCCGCTGCATGAGCGCCCCGCAGATGGCCCCTTCGGTCGAAAGCATCGTCCAGTTCGAGAATGTGGGGCTGCGCTATGGCACCGGGCCCGAGGCGCTGATCGACCTCTCGTTCACGCTGTTCTCGGGCCAGTTCTATTTCCTCACCGGACCGTCGGGCGCGGGCAAGTCCTCGCTGCTCAAGCTGCTCTATCTGGCGCAGCGACCCAGCCGCGGGATGATCCGGCTGTTCGGCAGCGACCTCATGACGCTGGCGCGCGACCGGTTGCCGGGCTTTCGCCGCCGCATCGGCGTCGTCTTCCAGGATTTCCGGCTGGTGCCGCACCTGTCCGCGTTCGACAATATCGCACTGCCGCTGCGCATCGCGGGTATGCGCGATGCCGATATCGCGACGCCCGTGCGCGAAATCCTCGACTGGGTGGGATTGAGCGCACGCGGCGATGCCCTGCCCGCGACGCTTTCGGGCGGCGAGCAGCAGCGCGTCGCGATCGCCCGCGCGGTCATCACCCGGCCCGATATTCTCGTCGCCGACGAACCCACGGGCAATGTCGATCCCGATATGGCGGTCAAGCTGCTGCGGCTGTTCGAGGCGCTCAATCGCATGGGCACCACGATCATCGTCGCGACGCACGACGTGCACCTGATGACGCGGATCAAGCGCGCGCAGATGATGCGGCTGGAAGGCGGGCGGCTGTCCGACCCCACCGGCGCACTGCGCTATCCGCCGCGCCCGTCCGACATGACCGGCTGGGCCGACATGCCCGGCAAGCCCGGCGAGACACGCTGATGCTCGGCGCGCTCTTCCCCACCGGCCATGACCGCCGGCTGATCCCGCAGGCGCGGCTGACCGGGCCGATGCCCTGGGTGATCGCGGTGATGCTGTTCCTGACGCTGCTCGCGGCCGCCGCCGCGCTGGCGCTGGGCAGCGCGGCGCGGCAGATCAATGCCGATCTGGCCGGGCGCGCGACGGTGCAGATCGTCAATGCCGATGCCGAGGCACGGCAGAAACAGGCGCTGGCGGCCGAGGCGCTGCTGCGCTCCGACCGGGCGATTGCTGGCGTCACCCAGGTGAGCGAGGCCGAGGTTCGCGCGCTGCTGACGCCATGGCTGGGCAGCGGCGCGGTCAGCCGCGACATCCCCCTGCCCGCGCTGATCGATGTCGATTTTCGCGCCGAGGCCGATGGTGCCACGCTGACCCGGCTGCGCCGCGCGATGAGGTCCGTCGCGCCCGATGCGCGGATCGATGCGCATGGCCAGTGGCTGAAACCGGTGTTCGATCTGATCGGGACGCTGCGCTGGCTGGCGATCGCGCTGGTCGCGCTGCTCGCGCTCGCCACCACCGCTTCGGTCATGCTCTCGGCCCGCAGCAGCTTTGCCGCGCATTCCGAGACGATCGACATCATGCACCTGCTCGGCAGCACGCATCAGCAGATCGCGCGGCTGTTCCAGCGTCGCATCGCGCTCGATGCCGCCATGGGGGCGCTGATCGGCTGCCTGCTTGCCGCGCCGGTGCTCTGGATGCTCGGGCGCGCCGCCGCCAGGCTCGATTCGGGGCTGATTTCTGCCGGATCGTTCGGCCCGATCGACTGGCTGCAGCTTGCAACTGTGCCGATAGCGGGTATTGCGCTCGCTGTGTTCACCGCGCGGGTGACGGTGCTCGGCGCGCTCAGGAAGAAGCTGTGATCGTTCGCCTGTTGTCATCGGTGCTGCTGGCCTGGATCCTGGGCTTTGCCTGGTTCGCGATCCTGCTGCCCCAGCCATTGGGCGACCAGCGGACCGACGCCGTGGTGGTGCCCACCGGCGGCCCGATGCGCATTGATCGCGGGCTGGAGGCGCTGCGCAACAAATGGGCCGAGCGCATGCTGATTTCGGGCGTCGACCGCGATGTTCGTCCGGCAGAGCTCAGCGCGCGCTTTCCGGGATCGGTGGCGCTATTCGACTGCTGCGTCGATCTCGGCTTTCGCGCCTATGACACGCGCTCGAACGGGCTGGAAACCGCGCGCTGGGCCAAGCAGCGCAAGGTCAAGTCGGTCCGGCTGGTCACCACCGACTGGCACATGCGCCGCGCCGAATACGAGCTGCACCGCGCGCTGCCCGACGATATCGCCATCTATCCCGATGCGGTCGCGAGCAAGCCCAGCCTGATGACGCTGTGGCGCGAATATAACAAGCTGGTGCTGCGCGTCATCGCCGGGCTGTTCGGGGTTTGATCATGGCACGCACGCTGCTGGCGATCCTCCGGTCGATCCTGTTCACCATCGCCTTTTACGGCGGATCGGTGTTCATCGTCATCATCGCCTTCATCATCCTGCCCTTCTCACGCCACCGGCTGCAGAGCATGGCGCGCGGCTGGGGCATGTATCATTATTGCTGCGCCCGGACGTTTCTGGGTATCCGCGTGCGCATCGAAGGGCCGATACCGCAGGGCCAGGTGCTCTATGCCATCAAGCACGAGAGCTTTTTCGAGACGATCGAACTGCTGCGCATCTTCAACCGGCCGGCCGTCGTCGCCAAGATCGAGCTGTCGCGCATTCCGCTATGGAGCCATATCGCGCGCACCTATGGCATGATCTTCATCGATCGGGCGGGCGGCGCGGTGGCGCTGCGCAACATGATGGCAGAGGTGCGTCGTTTCGTCGCCGAAGGGCGATCGATCGTGATCTATCCCGAAGGCACCAGCACCCCGCCAGGCGAGCAGCCGCCGCTCCAGGCGGGCTTTGCCGGGCTGTACAAGCTCGCCAAGCTGCCGGTGGTGCCGATCGCGCTGGCGAGCGGGCATCTCTATCCCCGGCGCGGCTTCATCAAACGCCCCGGCGTAATCATCTACAAGTTCGGCGAGATGATTCCCGCAGGGCTTTCACGCGAGGAGATCGAGGCGCGGGTGCACAAGGCGATCAACGAACTCAACGTGGTCGAGCGGGGCTGAAGGTTCTGCCCCTGCCCCCCTTCATCGTCACCCCCGCGCAGGCGGGGGTCCCGCTTTCCTTACCGGCGCCAGAAGAAGCGGGATTCCCGCGTTCGCGGGAATGACATATTAAATAACTGAAAAGACTAAATAATCTCGCCAGAAAGCCGCTGACAGATCAGGTCGAGCTGGTCGAGATTGCCATAGCGGATGGTCACGCTACCGCTGCGCTGGTTGGCCTCGCTGCTGATCTTGACCTTGAGGCCGAGCAGGTCTTCGAGATGCCGCTCGACCGCCTCGATATCGGCATTGCTCGCCGGATCGCCCGCTCCGCCAGAACGCACCTTGCCGCCCGACTTGCCGCCCGCATCGCTGCGCGCACGGCGCACCAGCTTCTCGACCTCGCGCACCGAAAGCCCGCGATCGACCACTTCCGCCGCGATGGTCTCGGCATCGGGCACGTTGATCAGCGCGCGGGCATGGCCCATGCTCAGGCTCTTGTCGGCGACCATCTTGAGCACCGGCTGCGGCAACGCGAGCAGGCGCATCAGGTTTGCGATATGGCTGCGCGACTTGTCGACCATCCGCGCGACCTCGACCGGGGTATAGCCCTGATCGCCGACCAGCCGCTGATAGGCCTCGGCCTCCTCGACCGGGTTGAGGTCCTCACGCTGGATGTTCTCGATCAGCGCCAGTGCCAGGGTATCGGGATCGCTGAGCTCGCGGACGATCGCCGGGATCTCGTGCAGCCGGGCGCGCTGCGCCGCGCGCCAGCGGCGTTCGCCCGCGACCAGCTCGTAGCCCCCGCCCTTGCGCGGGCGGACGATGACCGGCTGGATCACCCCGCGCTGCGCGATCGAGCGCGCGAGATCATCGAGTGCTTCCTCGTCGAAATAGCGGCGCGGCTGGCCGGGGTGCGGGCGGATCTCGGCCAGCGGCAGCGTGCGCAGGCCAGTGGCAGAACCGGGCTGTCCCTCGCCGCCCTCGTCGCGCCGCACCAGCGGCTCCTCGCGCCCGACTTCGCCGAGCAGCGCATTGAGGCCCCGCCCCAGCCCGCTCGGCCGCTTGCGTCCCAGCGCCTTGGCGATATCGGGCAGACCGCTATTCTCTTCGGCCATCAGGCTGCTTCCTCTTCCATGCGCGGCATGCGGGTGATGAATTCGCGTGCGAGCGCGATATAGGCTTCCGATCCGACGCAGCGGTGGTCGTAGATCAGCGCCGGCATGCCATGGCTCGGCGCTTCGGACAGCCGCACATTGCGCGGGATGACGGTATCGAAGACCAGCCGCCCGAGCACCGCGCGCACGTCGTCGGAAACCTGATCGGTCAACCGGTTGCGGCGATCGTACATGGTCAGCACCACGCCGATGATCGACAGGCCGGGATTGAACCGCTGCTGCACCCGCTCGACCGTCTGCAGCAGCTGGCTCAGTCCTTCGAGCGCGAAGAACTCGCACTGCAGCGGGACCAGCACCTGATCGGTGGCGACCAGCGCGTTCAGCGTCAGCAGACCGAGCGAGGGCGGACAATCGATCAGGCATACCTGCCAGCGATCTTCTGGCGCGTTGTCCATCGCCGCCTTCAGCCGGTGCGTGCGCATTTCCAGATCGACCATCTCGATCTCGGCTCCCGACAGATCGACCGTTGCCGGAATCACGTCGAGCCCGGGAATCTGCGTCGGGACGCAGCATTGGACCAGCGAGCTTTCGTTGGTGAGCAGATCATAGCTCGAATATTCGCGATCATTGCGCGCGATGCCCAGCCCGGTCGAGGCATTGCCCTGCGGGTCGAGATCGATCAGCAGCACCGACAGACCCGTCGCCGCCAGCGCCGTCGCCAGGTTGATCGCGGTCGTGGTCTTGCCCACCCCGCCCTTCTGATTCGCGACCGCAATGCGGATCATGACTTGCTCCTGTGTCTGCGGACGGCCTGACGACGCGGTGCCTTCTGGCTTTCGATCGGCGCCACGCGTCCGGTTCCGACAAGAATCGCGGCGTCGGCATCGGTGAGGCTCTGTTCCACGTGGAACAGTTTCTGCCACGGCGCGGCGATGCTTTCCAGTTCTGCACGCGCATTGCGTCCCTTTGGCAGCAACCAACGCGTCTTTTCTGTGGAAAAGCGCCCCGCCCCCTCGAGCAGACGCGGCAGCGGTGCAAACGCACGCGCGGAAATGTAATCAGCGGCGAAGCCATCGACCTTGGCGAGCGCGCTGCCCGCGACCTTGACCCTGCCCCTCAACCCGAACCGATCGATGGCCCTGTCGAGATAGGCGATACGCAAGGCCCGCGATTCGACCAGCGTCACCCGACATGGTGCGAGTAGTGCAATGACCAGTCCTGGAAATCCCGCCCCACTCCCGAGATCGACCCAATGCTCATCCGGCTGCGGTTCCGCGAATCGCAGCAGCTGCGCGCTGTCGGCGATGTGCCGCTGCCACATCGAAGCGAGCGTGGCAGCAGAGACAAGGTTCTGGTGCCGTGCCTCGTCCGCGACGAAGGCGGCGAGCGCCTCGAGTCGGTCCATTGTTTCACGTGAAACACCGGGCAGCGCGGCGACCCAGGCGCGCGCATCTTCCTCGCTATGCAGGATCATGCGGCGCGCTTGCGGGCGTGCACGAGAATGGCAGCCAGAGCCGCAGGCGTGACACCGCGAACGCGCCCCGCCTCCGCCAGCGTTTCGGGCCGGGCGAGATCGAGCCGCTCGACCATCTCGTTCGAAAGCCCGGTGATCGCGCGATAATCGATATCCGCACCCAGCAGTACCTTCTCGTTCGCGCGAAGATCGCGCAGCTCGGCATCCTGCCGCGCGAGATAGGGCGCGTAGACCGCATCCTCCTCGATTTCGGCACGGAGGTCTTTCGGCAACTGCGCCATAGATTCGGGCAGCAGCGGGGTGAGCGAAGCCAGATCGATCGCGGGAAAACGCAGCCAGTCGTACAGGCTCTGGCGGCTGCCATCGGCTTTTACCGGCAGACCGAGCGCCGCGAGCTCGGTGCAGCTCGCCTGGCGCTCGAGCGCCGAAAGCGCGGCGGCCTTGTCCGACTGGCGCTGCTCGAACCAGCGCTGGCGCTCCTGCCCCACCGCTCCGTTCGCAATGGCCATGGCGGTCAACCGATCGCTGGCATTGTTGGCGCGCAGCCTCAACCGATATTCGGCGCGCGCGGTGAGCATGCGATAGGGCTCGGTGACGCCCTGCAGCACCAGGTCGTCGATCATGACCGCGAGATAGCTGCTCGCGCGATCGGACAGCGCGATGTCGCGTTCGAGCACCGCGCCCGCAGCCGCCATGCCGGCGACCAAGCCTTGTGCCGCGGCTTCCTCGTATCCCGTGGTGCCGTTGATCTGGCCCGCGCAATACAGGCCGGGGATCGCACGCACTTCGAGCCGATGGTCGAGCGCGCGCGGATCGATATGGTCATATTCGACCGCATAGCCCGGCACCACGATTTCGGCGCGCTCGAGCCCCGCCATGCTGCGCACAAAGGCGAGCTGCACATCGGTGGGCAGCGAGGTCGAGATGCCGTTGGGATAGACCAGATGCGTGTCCAGCCCCTCGGGCTCGAGAAACACCTGGTGCCCGTCGCGATCGCCGAAGCGGTGAATCTTGTCCTCGATCGAGGGGCAGTAGCGCGGTCCCTGAGCCCCGATCGCGCCGCTGAACAGCGGCGAGCGGTCGAGATTCGCGCGGATGATATCGTGCGTCTGCTGGTTCGTCCGCGTGATCGCGCAGAACACCTGCGGCACCGTGCGCCCCTGGCTCAGCGGCGACATCGTCCAAGCCTCGCCATCGCTCGGCTGCTCGTCGAGCTGCGCCCAATTGATGGTGCGCCCGTCGATGCGCGGCGGCGTACCGGTCTTGAGACGCGCCATCGGCAGATCGGCATCGCGCAGCTGTTGCGCCAGCAGGCTCGCGCCGGGTTCGCCAATTCGGCCGCCCTCGAGCCGCTCTTCGCCGCGGAACAGCCGGCCTCCCAGAAAGGTCCCGGTCGCCAGCACCACGGCGCGCGCGGCAATCGCGCTACCATCGGCAAGATCGACGCCCGCCACCCGGCCCTGCTCAAGCCGCAGCGCCGCAACCTCGCCCTCGACGATCGACAGGTTGCGCTGTGCGGCCAGCATGGTCTGGATCGCGGCCTTGTACAGCTTGCGATCCGCCTGGACGCGCGGGCCCTGCACCGCGCTACCCTTCGAGCTGTTGAGCATGCGATAATGGATCGCGGCCTGGTCCGCCGCCCGCGCGATCAGTCCGTCAAAGGCATCGACCTCGCGCACCAGATGGCCCTTGCCGAGCCCGCCGATCGCCGGATTGCACGACATCTCGCCGATCGCTTCGCGCGTGAAGCTGACCAGTGCGACACGCGCGCCCATGCGTGCGGCGACGGCCGCCGCCTCGCACCCGGCATGACCGCCGCCGACCACCAGAACATCAAATTGCTGCATGGAGCGCCGCATACAGCAAATGCAGGATTCGGTCGAGGGGGTGACTGCCGCTCTCCCCTCCCCTTGGGGAGGGGTGCCTTAAAGCCGGGGTGGGGCAGCACGTCCGTCGGAAAAACGGAACTCCCCCACCCCGTCTTCGCCTGGGGCTCAGCCTCCCCTCCCGCACGCGGGAGGGGAGATACTATTTCCCAATAC
Source organism: Blastomonas sp. CCH1-A6 (assembly GCF_001556365.1). Taxonomy (NCBI): domain Bacteria; kingdom Pseudomonadati; phylum Pseudomonadota; class Alphaproteobacteria; order Sphingomonadales; family Blastomonadaceae; genus Blastomonas; species Blastomonas sp. CCH1-A6. Next base: position 32,322 of record NZ_LSIS01000175.1, read on the forward strand.
AAAACGCGCCAAACAGCGCGTCGAGCATGTCCTCGACATGCGTGCGCCCGAGCAGCTGATCGAGCGCATGCCGCGCCAGACGCAGACCTTCGGCACGGAGCAACAGGTCCGTCTGTGCCTCGGCTCCGTGGAGAGCAAAGGCGCATTCGCCGAGCAGCCGGTGCTGGCGCGCATTGAGCGCGACCTCGTTGCTCGCTGGCAGTAACGTCTGCGCTGTCGCGACCAGATCGGCGACCAGAACATCGAGCCCCTGCCCCGTCTTCGCCGAAAGCCGATGGCGTGCCACCTGCTTTGTTTCACGTGGAACACCCGTGCGATCAATCTGCGCCTCGATCTCCCACAGGGCAGGATGAGAGGGCCCGTCGCCTTCTGCACCCAACCACAGGACGATGTCTGCCGCCGCTATCGCATCTTGTGCCCGGGCGATCCCGATGCTCTCGATCTCCTCGGCCCCCTCGTCGCGCAGCCCCGCCGTATCGGTCAGCACGAAAGGTATCCCGCCCAAGGCCACCGGTGCTTCGATCACGTCACGCGTGGTGCCAGCGATGTCGGATACGATGGCCGCCTCGCGTTGCAGTAGCGCGTTGAGCAATGTCGACTTGCCGGCATTGGGCGGCCCGGCGAGCACCACGCGGATGCCGTCGCGCAACCGTTCCGAGCGCGGTCTTGCCAGCGCAAGATCGATCTCGCCCGCGAGCGCGCCGATCCCCTCGCCCACCGCATCGACGGCATGCTCGGGCACATCATCCTCATCGGAAAAGTCGAGTTCGGCCTCGATTAATGCGGAGAGCCGCAGCACCTCGCGCCGCCACGCCTCGACCTGGCGCGAAAGATGCCCGCTTGCCATGCGGATCGCGGCGACGCGCTGTGCTTCGGTTTCGGCGAAGAGCAGGTCGGACAGGCCCTCGGCCTCGGCCAGGTCCATGCGTCCGTTGAGAAAGGCGCGGCGGGTGAATTCCCCAGGCTCGGCGAGCCGCAGCCCTTCAATCCGTGCAAGCGCCGCCTCGACCGCACGGACCACCGCCCTGCCCCCGTGCAGATGCAGTTCGGCGAGATCCTCGCCGGTGGCCGTGTCCGGACCCGGAAACCACAGGACAAGCGCGCGGTCGAGAATATCAGTCGACGCGGGATCGCCCAGGTTCCGCAAAGACGCACGGCGCGGTTCGGGCAACTTGCCCGCCAGCGCCGTCAGCGCTACGCCCGCATCGGGTCCGCTGATCCGGATGATCGCCAGGGCTGCGGGTGGTGCGCCGCTCGACAGCGCATAGATCGTCGCACCCGCAGTCATGGTTCAATATGGGGCGGTGTCAGTCCGAGGACTTCTTGCCGCTAGCCCCGGCGGCAGCGGCATCCATGATCTGCTGGAAGAAGCGCAGGCCCATCTCGCCCATCGGCGCGATATTCTTGGCGATGGTCTGCAGCTGGTCGACATTGCTCGTGCCCTTCATCGCACTCACGACACCGTCGACATAGGTCTTGTTCACGTCGGAGACATCGGGCAGCCCCATGAATCGGCGCATCTCTTCCGGGGAACAATCGACTTCGATATTCACTTTCATGGCATTACCCTCTTGTCAGCGCAAAGGCCCCCAAGCCCCGGATTCACGCTTATCAGCACGGGCAAAGTGGGTATAAACGGGTCACAAATCAATCGAATTGATGATGGAGAGTAGAATGGGTTCGACGCACAGCATCGCCACTTTCGACCACGACGCCAGCTTCGACGCCTATGTCGCCGCGCCCGAAGGCACGCCAAAGGCCGCGATCATCGTGATCCAGGAGATTTTCGGCGTGAACCCTGGCATTCGCCAGAAGTGCGATGGCTGGGCCGCGCAGGGCTATCTCGCGGTCGCGCCCGATCTGTTCTGGCGGATCAAGCCGGGTATCGAGCTCGACCCCGATATCGAGGCCGAGCTGCAGGAAGCGTTCGGCTATTTCGGCCAATATGATCCCAATGACGGCGTCAAGGATATCGAGGCGACGATCCGCGCGATCCGTTCCGGCATCGGCGGGCTGGACGGCGTCGCCAAGGTCGGCGCGGTCGGATACTGTCTCGGCGGAAAGCTCGCCTATATGGTCGCCGCGCGCACCGATATCGACGCCAGCGTCGGCTATTATGGCGTGATGATCGACCAGATGCTCGGGGAAGCGCACGCGATCGCCAATCCCCTGATGCTGCACATCCCTACCGCCGACCATCTTGTCGGGCCCGAGGCGCAGGCGGCGATCCATGCCGGGCTGGACGATCACCCCAAGGTGACGTTGCACGACTATGAAGGGCTCGATCACGGCTTTGCCGCCGAGATGGGCAACCGCCGCGACGAGGCCGGCGCGCAGCTCGCCGACGGCCGCACCGCCGCCTTTTTCGCGGAGCATCTGGCATGAGCATCGCACAAGCCGGAATCGCCGCCTGGCACGATTACATGCATGGCGGCTCGGACCCCGAAAAGCTAAAAGCCATGTTGGCGGACGACGCAGTGTTCCATTCGCCCGTCGTCCACACCCCGCAGGAAGGCAAGGCCAAGGTCTTCGCCTATCTCCACGCCGCCGCGCATGTGCTGGGCAATGACAGCTTCCATTATGTCCGCCAGATCGTCGACGGCGACACCGCCGTGCTCGAATTCGCGCTCGTGCTCGATGGTATCCAGGTCAACGGAGTCGACATGGTCCGCTGGAATGCGGAAGGAAAGATCGAGGACTTCAAGGTCATGGTGCGGCCCTTGAAGGCGGTGAACAAGGTCTGGGAGAAGATGGGCGAGATGCTGGCCAAGGCGAGCTGATTCAGGCACCCATGCTCGTCATTCCCGCGAACGCGGGAATTCCGCTTCGGGCCTTCGGTTTCAGGCAAGCGAGCCCCCCGCCTTCGCGGGGGTGACGAATTTTCTTAACCTTATCGGTTATTTTTCTCCAATCAGATAGGCGATGATCGCTGCGCGCTCCTCGGCCTTGCGCAAGCCGAAAAAGCCCATCTGGTTGCCGGGCACCAGTGCCTCGGGATCGGTGAGAAAGCGGTCGAGCAGCTCGGGTGTCCAGCGTGGATTCGCGGCGGCAAAGGTCTTGAAAGCCTTGGAATAGGCAAAGGTCCTGTCGCCGGCGATCGGGCGTTTGCTCAACTGATCGAGATTAGGCCCGCTTAGACCAGTCTCACCCTTCTTGACCGAATGGCAGCTATAGCAGCGCTGGAAAGCGCGTTCACCATCCTGGTTCGCAGCCTGGGCCAGTGCAACACCTGGCGATACGGCCAGCACGGCCAGCAACAGCGTCCAGAGCTTCATTTTTCGGTCCGGATGACCATCAGCCGTTCGGTGCCCGATTCAGGCAGGAACACCTCGCCCTTGCGGCCCAGGATCTGGCGGACATTCGCCCCCTCGCCACTGCCGGGATAGCGCTGGACGAATTTCTGGCTGCGCGGATCGAACACCCGGGTCGAATTGTCGCCGAAATCGCTGACCCAGACCATGTCGCGCTCGTCGACATAGACCGCATAGGCCTTGGCGGCGGCTCCCGGCAGCTTCCAGCTCTTCCAGCTCTTGGCCGAAGGCCGGTAACGATAGAGCTCGCCGCTGTTCCACCCGGTGATCCACAGATCGCCCTTGCTGTCCGCCCAGACGCGGCGCAGCCCCGCATCTTTCGTCGGCGGCTCGATCACGCTGATCTCGCCGGTGGCGCTGTCGATCTTTGCCAGATGGCTGCCCGCGAGCGAGACATACCAGACATTGCCATCGGGCGCGGTGGCGATGCCATAGGGGCCGCGGCCCTTGGGGTCCTTCCAGACCTGCACCTTGCCGTCAGCGGCGCTCACGCGCCCGTAAATGCCATTCTGGCCGGTGAACCAGTGCGTGCCCTGCCGGTCGAAGGCACCGGTATTGAGGTTGGTATAGCCCGTGTCCTCGGGGAGCTTCCATATATCGAGCTTGCCACTTGCGGGGTTGTAGCGGACGATCGCGTTCTGCCCGCCATCGGTGATCCAGGCCATGCCGTCTGGCCCCTGGATGACCCCATGGGGGGCCGAGTCCTGGCCGAGCGGCACCTGCACGACCTGCCCGGTGGCAGGATCGAGAATGCCGAGCGCGCCCTGTTTCTGTGCGGTGTACCAGATCTTGCCATCGGGGGCCGGGGCAACATCGTGCGGGCGCGACCCCTTGGGAAGCTCGAACAGAGTGATGTTTCGCCCGATTTCGGCCGAGGCGGCGATCTGCGCCTTCTCCCTGGCGATCAGCGGACCGCTCGCGAGACAGGCCAGCACCATTCCTGAAAGCCATACCCGCTTCATGGAAAAATCCTCCCCGACCGATGGCGCGATCCTATCAGGGATCGAACACCGGCGGGGAGGAAATTTTTCGCGTTACCGAATGATCAGCTGAACAGCGTCACCACGCCGACGCCGGGATCGACGAACCCGTCATAGATCATCTTGCCCGCGACATAGAGGATCACGGCCAGGCCGATATAGGCGATCCAGCGATAGCGCTCGATATATTTGGCGATGAAATTGGCCGCGATGCCCATCAGCGCGACCGACAGGATCAGGCCGACGATGAGGATGCCGGGATGTTCGCGCGCCGCGCCTGCCACCGCGAGCACATTGTCGAGGCTCATGCTGACATCGGCCACCGCAACCGCCCAGGCGGCAGCGGCAAAGCTCTTGGCCGGTGCGACGCCGCTATGCTCGTCGCCCTCGATCTCGGGTGAGCCACCGTTCGCGCCCGCCGGTTGCAGCTCGCGGTACATCTTCCACGAAACCCAGAGCAGCAACAGTCCGCCGGCGAAGATCAGCCCGACGATCTGCATGAGCTGGGTGACGACCAGCGCGAAGCCGATGCGAAGCACCAGAGCGGCGATGATGCCGATCAGGATCACCTTCTTGCGCTGATCGGCAGGCAGGCCCGCCGCCAGCGCACCGACGACGATGGCATTGTCACCCGCCAGCAGCACGTCGATCATCAGCACCTGGCCGAAGGCGGCCAGGGCGGACGGGGAGCCGATATTCGAGAAATCGGCAACGATATGGTTCCAAAGTTCCATCATGATGGGTGTCGCAGCCCTGAAGGATTACTGGTTCATGGAATCGAAGAAGTCTTCGTTGGTCTTCGAATCCTTCATCTTGTCGAGCAGGAACTCCATCGCGTCGACGGTGCCCATCTGCATGAGGATGCGGCGCAGCACCCACATCTTGGAAAGGATGTCCTTCTCCACCAGCAGTTCCTCCTTGCGCGTGCCGGACTTTCCGACATCGAGCGCGGGGAAGATACGCTTGTCGGCCACCTTGCGATCCAGCACGATTTCGCTGTTGCCGGTGCCCTTGAACTCTTCGAAGATGACCTCATCCATGCGGCTGCCGGTATCGATCAGCGCGGTGGCGATGATCGAGAGCGAACCGCCTTCCTCGATGTTGCGCGCGGCACCGAAGAAGCGCTTGGGACGCTGCAAGGCGTTGGCATCGACACCGCCGGTCAGCACCTTGCCCGACGAGGGGACGACGGTGTTGTAGGCACGGCCCAGGCGGGTGATCGAGTCGAGCAGGATGACGACATCCTTCTTGTGCTCGACCAGACGCTTGGCCTTCTCGATCACCATTTCGGCGACCTGGACGTGGCGCTGTGCAGGCTCGTCGAAGGTCGAGCTGATGACCTCGCCCTTCACGCTGCGCTGCATGTCGGTGACTTCTTCCGGGCGCTCGTCGATCAGCAGCACGATCAGGAAGACTTCGGGATGGTTGTCGGTGATCGCCTTGGCGATGTTCTGCAGCAGCACGGTCTTGCCGACGCGCGGCGGCGCGACGATCAGCGCGCGCTGGCCCTTGCCCTGCGGCGAGACGATGTCGATGACCCGCGCCGACTTGTCCTTGACCGTCGGGTCGAGCGTGTCGAGCCGCAGCTTCTCGTTCGGATAGAGCGGGGTCAGGTTGTCGAAATTGACGCGGTGGCGCACGACATCGGGATCGTCGAAATTGACCGCGGTCAGCTTGGTCAGGGCAAAATAGCGCTCGCCGTCGCGCGGTGCGCGGATTTCGCCTTCCACCGTGTCACCGGTGCGCAGGCCGAAGCGGCGCACCTGGTTCGGCGAGACGTAGATGTCGTCGGGCCCGGCGAGATAGTTCGCCTCGGGGCTGCGCAGGAACCCGAAACCGTCGGACAGCACCTCGATGGTGCCCAGACCCATGATCTGCTCGCCGTCTTCGGCAAGTTCCTTGAGGATCGCGAACATCAGGTCCTGGCGGCGGAGCGTCGATGCGCCCTCGACGCCCAGCTCTTCGGCCATGGTGACGAGTTCAGCGGGGGTTTTCTGCTTGAGTTCTTTAAGGTGCATGAGGTGCAGGATTCCGTGGGAAGGGTGCCGCCAAAAATGGAAACGCGGCAGTCTGGAAAGAGATGCGGGACGCCCAACCGGTAATCCGGTCACTGGTGAAGCGGGTCGTCGAAGGTCCCGGACGGGACGGGAGCGGAGATAAGCGGGGACTGCGCAAAAGTCAATCCGGCCTGCGATGAGGCGATGACGGCCAGTCCGCATCCCGCTGCTGCCACCTCCGCTCAGCCTGAGCCTGTCGAAGGCCCGGCGCTCGTGGTCCAAACCATAAACTCGTCACCCCCGCTAAGGCGGGGGTCCGGCTTGCAGCGAAAGTGCAGATCGCATAGCGGGATTCCCGCTTTCGCGGGAATGACGATGAATTGAGGCAGCTCTCGGCGCGTAGCCTTCGACGGGGTCAGACCGAGCGGGACAGGTTATCGTCGCACGCGCAACCGCGAGGTTTGGCCGCAGACAGCCCTCAGAACGGCTTCACGATCACCAGGATCACGATCACCGCCGCAGCGATGCCGGGAACCTCGTTGATCAGCCGTAGCTGCTTACCGGTGAGCTTGCGCTCGCCGCGCGCCAGCTTCTTCGAATAGCCGATCATCCAGCCGTGATAGCCGCTCAAGAGCAGCACGAAGAGCAGCTTGGCGTGCAACCAGCCGGCGGTCCACCAGTTGCCCTGGCTCGCCAGCACGAGGCCCAGCACCCAGACGATGATCAGCGAAGGGTTGAGGATGATCTTTCGCAGCTTGTTCTCACGGTCGATCCAGCGCGTCGCCTCTTCCGAGCCATGCTCGGCCTCCTGATGGTAGACCAGAAAGCGCGGCATCATGAACAGGCCGGCCATCCAGAAGATGACGAAGATGAGGTGCGCCGCTTTCAGCCAGAGATAGAGCATGGAGAGAACATAATCCGTTGTCAGAAGAAGCTCGTTCATGGGTTCTGCCGTGGATCCGGCAGGGCGGTCATACGCCCTGCTTCACCAGTGTAAGCAGTGCATGCACGTGTTCAATGGGGGTCTGCTGCAATATGCCATGGCCGAGGTTGAAAATATGCGGCCGCCCCTCGAACGTGCGCAGGATATGGCGGACCGCACTTTCCATCTGCTCGCCGCCCGCCAGCAGCGCCAGCGGATCGAGATTGCCCTGGACGGGCAAATGCGCGGGGATGTTGGCGGCAGCCCAGACCGGATCGATCGTCTCGTCGAGCCCCAGCGCATCGACGCCGGTTTCGCGTGCATAGGCGGCAAGCTTTTCGCCCGCGCCCTTGGGGAAACCGATCACCGGCACGCCGGGCCGCGCCTCGTGGATGGCGGCGGCGATACGCGCATTGGGGGCGATCACCCAGCGTTCGAACTGCGCCGGGGCAAGCGAACCCGACCAGCTGTCGAAAATCTGGACAGCATCGACGCCGGCATCGATCTGGCCGATCAGATATTCAATGGTGAGATCGACGATTCCGTCGATGAGCGCCTGGAAGCCGGCGGGATCGCGATAGGCATATTCGCGTGTTGCGTGCTGGTCCTTGCTGCCCTCGCCGTTGACCATATAGGTCGCAACGGTCCAGGCCGACCCTGCAAAGCCCAGAAACGTCTTTTCAGGCGCAAGCTCGGCCTTCACCAGACGCACGGTCTCGTAGATCGCCTCAAGGCGCTCAGGGACCGGCTGCAGGCTCTCCAGCGCATGATCGAGCAACCGGGGCGACAGATGCGGCCCCTCGCCCACCAGGAATTTCAGATCCTGGCCCATCGCATAGGGCACGATCAGGATGTCGGAAAACAGGATCGCGGCATCGAGCGCGAACCGGCGCAGCGGCTGCAGCGTGATCTCGGCAGCGGCAGGGCTGTCATAGACCAGCTCGAGAAAGCCGCCCTTTTCCGCACGCAGCGCGCGATATTCCGGAAGGTAGCGCCCGGCCTGGCGCATCATCCACATCGGCGGCACCTTGGCCACATGTCCGTTCAGGCAATCGAGCAAGGGCGCCTTGCGCGCCGTCGTCAGAGTTGTGTCCCCACCCATCTTAATTCTTATATCCTTTATATAGGGATTCTGTTGAAGAAGGCCGCTGGAAAACCGGCATGACGCTTTCTTGCCCTATGTATCGACAGATTGACAGTCGCCAAATCGCAGCTGCCTGACGAGTCGGCAAATTTGTGCCCACTATCAACAGCCTGTGGGTAAAGCTTTCCCTTGTGGACAAGCCCTGTGAGGAATCTCCGGTCAGGGGGGAGCAAAACCATCCCCGGTTTTGCCCACAATATCATGCCTTGATTTATCCCCGCGCTGCCCACAGACCATGGCCATGAGCCGCATTCACCTGCATCTGCTGTCGGATTCCACGGGCGAGACCCTGGAGAATATCGCCAAGGCGGCGCTGGCGCAGTTCGATGCGGTCGAGGTCATCAAGCATTTCTGGCCGATGGTGCGCTCCGAAACGCATCTCGACCGGATTCTGGACGAGGTCGCGGCCAATCCGGGGCTCGTGCTGTTCACCTTGGTCAATCCCGATATCCGCGCCAAGCTCGAGCGGCGCTGCCGCGTGCTCGGGCTGCCGATGGTGCCCGCGCTCGATGCGGTGAGCGATGCCTTGTCCAATCTGCTTGGCCAGGCGGCCAAGGCGCGGCCAGGCCGACAGCATGTGCTCGATGCGGCCTATTTCGCACGGGTGGAAGCAATCCAGTTCACCATCGCGCATGACGACGGGCAGAACTGGGAGAATTGGGAAGCGGCGGACATCGTGCTTGCCGGCGTCTCGCGCTCGTCCAAGACGCCGACCTCGATCTATCTCGCCAATCGCGGCTACAAGACCGCGAACATCCCGATCGTGATCGAATCCCCGCCGCCTTCCGCGCTGTTCACGCTCAGGCATCCGCTCGTGGTGGGGCTGACGACCAATCCCGAACGGCTGATCGCGGTGCGCCGCAACCGGCTGTTGTCCTTGAACCAGGCCCCCGAAACCGATTATGTGAATGACGAGAAGGTGAAGGCCGAGCTGGCCTTTGCCAGGCGGATGTTTGCGGATAATGGTTGGCCGGTGATCGACGTGACGCGCCGGTCGATCGAGGAATCGGCGGCGGCGATCATCAACCTGTTCAACGAGCGCGAAGCCGCGCGCGAGAACAGGCGGCAGACGAACGAGCCAGTGGATAAAGCCTAATTGCACCGGGCATAAGGACGATGGAAATGCTGATACTCGCATCGCAGAGCACCGCACGCCGGGCCATGCTCGATGCTGCCGACGTGCCCTTCTCGGTTGTGGCCGCGCATATCGACGAATCCTCGATCCGCGCGTCGCTCCATGCCGAGGGCACATCCCCGCGCGATATTGCCGATGCGCTCGCCGAGGCGAAGGCGATGCGGGTCGGCACGCGGCGGCCCGAGGCGATGGTGCTCGGCTCCGACCAGATCCTGGAAACCAGCGAAGGCGAGATGCTGAGCAAGCCGCAAACGCCCGACGATGCGATCCGTCAGCTCGAATCGCTGTCGGGCAAGCCGCACAAATTGTGGAGCGCCGCCGTCATCGTCGAGGGCGGTCGCCCGATCTGGCGACATGTCGACAAGGCGGTGATGCACGTGCGTCCGCTGGGCACCGCCTTTGTGCGTGATTATGTGGAAAAGCACTGGGAAACCATCGGATATACGGTGGGCTGTTACGAGATCGAAGGCGCGGGAGCCCAGCTTTTCAGCCATATCGAGGGCGATGTGTTCACCGTCCAGGGCATGCCGCTGCTGCCGCTGCTAGGCTTCCTGCGCCAGCGCGAATTGATGCCGAGCTGAGCAGACCCGGTGACACAATCTGGCAAGCCCTATGCCGAGGTGATCGGCGACCCGATCGCGCACAGCAAATCGCCGCTGATCCATGGCTTCTGGCTCAAGGCGCTGGGCATGGACGCGGACTATCGTGCCTGTCATGTCACGCCCGACGCGCTGGCGGATTATATCGCCAATCGCCGTGCGGATCCGCTCTGGCGCGGGTGCAATGTCACCATTCCGCACAAGATCGCGGTGATCGAGCATGTCGCCGATCCGGGCGATGTCCGCAGCAGCATCGGCGCGATGAACACGATCGCGCGCGATGAACAGGGCGCGCTGTTCGGCACCAATACCGATGCGGGCGGGTTCTACGCGCCGCTCGGGCAGAGCGACTTTACCGGCGCGGACGTCGCGGTGATCGGCGCAGGCGGGGCCGCGCGCGCGGTGCTGTTCGCGCTTGCGCGGATGGAGGTCGCCAGCGTCACCATCCATGCGCGCAACCCGCTCAAGGCGATGGGATTGCTCGCGAGCTTCGCCCTCAAGGGCCAGGTGCGCGGCATGGACGATCCGCTGGGCGAGGTCGATCTGCTGGTCAACACGAGTCCCTTGGGCATGAAGGGCTTCGACCCGCTCGTTCTCGACCTGTCGCCGCTGCCCGAAAGCGCCTTGGTCTATGACATCGTCTACAATCCGCTCGAAACCGGGCTGCTCAAGGCGGCGCGCGCGCGCGGGCTCGAGACGGTTGACGGGCTCGAGATGCTGATCGGCCAGGCGGCGCTCGCCTTCGAGATCTTCTTCGGTGCCGCTCCTCCGCGGAACCGCGACGATGAGCTCCGGGCATTGCTGCTGGCATGATGTCGCCGATCAAGCGCCTGCCGCCGCACCACCGTCACCGTCCGATGGTGCTGGGGCTGACCGGATCGATCGGCATGGGCAAATCGGCGGTGGCGAAGATGCTGCGCGCCGAGGGCGTGCCGGTGTTCGATGCCGATGCCGAGGTGCATGTGCTGCAGGGACCGGGCGGCGCGCTGCTGCCCGCGATCGAGGCGGCATTTCCCGGCACCACCGGGCCGCAAGGCGTCGACCGGGCGAAGCTGGGTGCGGCGGTGTTCGGCAATCCAGCGGCGCTGAAGAGGCTGGAGCATATCGTGCATCCGGCGGTGGCGCGGTCGCGCGCGGCATTCGTCCGCGCCCACCGGTCGCGCCGGATCATCGTGTTCGATATCCCGCTGCTGTTCGAGAAGGGCGGCACCCAGAATGTCGATGGTATCGTGGTCGTCTCCGCGGCGCTGTGGCAGCAGCGCAAGCGCGTGCTCGCCCGCCCGGGCATGACCGCGGCACGCCTGCGGCACATCCGTCACCTGCAGATGGCTGATCACCACAAGCGCGCGCATGCCGATTGGGTGATCCCCACCGGCGGCACCAAATTGGCGACGCGACAGGCGGTGCGCAGGCTGCTTCAGAATTTACGTTCGGCCCTTGCACGATGAGCAAATCGGTCCAATAGTATCGGAAATGAGAGAGATCATTTTCGATACCGAAACCACCGGCCTGTCCCCTGATGAAGGACACAGGATGGTGGAAATCGGGTGTATCGAGATGGTCGGCCGCAGCCTGACGGGCCGCACCTTTCACGCCTATTTCAATCCCGAAATCCCGATGCCGCCCGAAGCCGAGAAGGTGCATGGCCTGGGCGATGCGTTTCTCGCCGACAAGCCGCTGTTCGGCGCAGGCGTCGAGGATCTGCTCGAGTTTCTCGGCGATGCGACCCTGGTCGCGCACAATGCCGGGTTCGACATGCGCTTTCTGAATGCGGAACTGGCCATGGTCGGCAAGCCCGCCATTGCGATGAGCCGGGTGATCGACACCGTCGCGATGGCGCGCGCCAAGTTTCCCGGATCGCCCGCCAGCCTCGATGCATTGTGCAAGCGCTTCGGCGTCGACCGCAGCCACCGCGTGCTGCACGGCGCGCTGCTCGATGCCGAGCTGCTGGCGCAGGTCTATATCGAGCTGACCGGGGGTCGCCAGATCGGGCTCGGTCTCGCCGACGACAGCGCGGAAACCGCCATCGTCCCCGGTGCACGGCCTCGCCTCATTCCCAGTGTCCAGCGTCCGCACCGCTTGCCGCGCCCGTTTGCCGCCAGCGAGGAAGAGCTGGCCGCGCATGCCGAGTTCCTGGGCAAGATCAAGCAGCCGCTCTGGCTGTCGACACGCTAACCTTTGTACTGAAAATCATTCCGGAAAGGAGGTCTTTACCCGAATCGTCACCCGATCCTTAGCGTTGGACGCCAAGGATATATCGATCCGGCCCGTCGCGGCAGTGATCCTGCGGCTGGCCCCAAAAAATGGAGAATATCATGGACATTCGTATTTCTGGTCATCAGGTCGATACTGGCGAAGCGCTCAAGGTGCACGTCGCGGACCGACTCAATGCGATTGTCGAAAAGTATTTTTCCAAGGCGATATCCAGCCAGGTCACCTTCAGCCGAGGGCCTCACGACCAGTTCCAGTGCGATATCGTCACGCATGTGATGCAGGGCCTGATTCTCAAGGGCCATGGCCTGGCGCAGGATGCGCATGTCGGCTTCGACGGCGCTGCGGATAAGATCGAGAAGCAGCTGCGCCGCTATATGGGCCGCCTCAAGGGCCGCCATGAACAGTTCCAGCATGCCGCGCGCGAGGAAGAAGCCGCCTATGTCGTGTTCGACAGCGGCAATGAGGAAGAGGAGGTCGTGGGCGATGCCCCGGTCGTGATCGCCGAAACCCGCGTCGACGTGCCCACCGCCACCGTATCCGACGCGGTGATGATGCTCGACCTGCGCAACACCAATGCGCTGTTCTTCAAGAATACCGGCACCGGGCGGCACAACATGGTCTATCGCCGCCCCGATGGTTCGATCGGCTGGGTCGAACCGCGCGTCTGAATATTTTCGGCGCGTTGTGCGCCCGTGCATCGCATGGCTTGGTTTTTCGGGCGATATGGTGCATGGGCGCGGCAGCAATGCGTCGGCGGGATGAGGCAACCCCCTCCCGGCAGGGCCGACGGTGATCCTTTGAACATTCGTGCGCGCCGCCTCGGCAACGATCGGGGGCGGCGCGACAGAATCGAGAATTTTGACTGTCATGGCATGGTTCGAACTCCATAAGCAGGCGGTGCTGATCTCGGCACGCGTCGCGGACAAGCACCAGGCGCTTGAGCTGGCCGCCGAACAGTTCGGTCATTGCTACGGGCTGGATCCGGACAAGGTGCTCGGCTGCCTGCTCGAGCGCGAGCAGCTCGGTTCGACCGGCTTCGGGCGCCGCGTCGCCATCCCGCATGGCAAGATGGACGGGCTGGACCATTCGGTGGCGGTGGTGCTGCGGCTGGGCAAGCCGATCGAGTTCGGTTCGATCGACAATCTTTCGGTTGATCTGGTGATTGCGCTGCTCTCGCCGGTGGCCACGGGTGCGATGCACCTTCAGGCGCTTGCGCATATCTCGCGGCTGACGCGCGACGAAAAGACGCTCGCCAAGATCAAGGGCGCGGATGACCCTGATGCGATCTATGCGCTGGTCACCGCCGAGCTGGATCGTGACGCTGCCTGACCGGGCGACAGGGCCGGGTGAAGAGGCGCATTTCCGCGCGCTCGAACGCCTTTATGCCGCTGCCGCGATCAATCGGCTGTTCCCTTCCCGGCTGACGATCACGGCAGCGGGCAAGGCGCGGATCGATTTCGATGTGACACCTGAACATTTCCATGCGGCCGGTGCGGCGCATGGCACCTTGTATTTCAAGATGCTCGACGATGCCGCCTTCTATGCGTGCAACGCGCTGGTCACCGACCGATTCCTGCTCACCACCGCGTTCAACCTGCATTTCACCGCGCCGGTGCGCGCGGGGCCGGTCTATGCCGAGGGCCATTGGGTAAGCGGCCGCCGGCGCGTCTGGGTGGGCGAATCCCGGCTGGTGGACAGCCATGGCGAGGAGATCGCGCGCGGCACGGGCACGTTCATGCGCTCGCACATCGCGCTGTCGGGGCTGGAAGGCTACAAGCCGCCGATCGCGGACAGCCCGTGATCGAGCCTCGGCTGGCGACGCATGTGCGGATCGAGGCGCTCAAGCGGCTCACCGCTGCATCAGGCGGCTTTGCCACGATCATCGCCAAAGGGGACCCGGTATCGGGCGCGATCCTTATCGCGCGGACGGTTCGCGGACAGGACAATGCGCTGTTCGAACTGTTCCGCGGGCTCGATGGCCAGGCGGAGTGGCAGGAGGTGTGGAGCGACGATTCCGGCTCGCTGGCGCGCAAGGGCAGCATGGCCGAATATGTCGAACGACGCCGTCTTCGCGATGCCGACTTGTGGATTATCGAACTGGATGTCGCCAGCCGCGCACAGTTCAACGCGATAATGGGTCAGACGAGTTGACTCATTATCCCGGCTGCTAGAGGGGCCGCTGCACCGATCAACGCGCAGGCGGCTCATATGGTTCCCCGGCTTTTCAAGGCCAGAGAAAAACAGGGCTAGCACGCAGACGGGGGGTTTCCCTTCCGGAACCGGCCGGGCTTTCATGCCCGATCCCAGTTCCGGCCGTGGTGATCCACCGCACAGTCAAAGCTTGTAATGAGTAAGATCCTCAAGGTCGCCAGCATGGCCGCCATGACAGTTTATTCGATTGTCACCTTCTCTCTCACCGACGCGTCAGCCGCCCTTGCATCGCCGCTGATTGCCGACATGATCCAGCCGGTTCCCGCCCAGACGAGCGAAACCACCGCCTCCAGCGCTGATGAAGCCGCTGTCGTAGCCGGTGCTGCCTCGGCCGAAACCGCTCCCCAGCAGATCGACACCCAGACCGCCAAGCCGCCGCTCAAGGCCGAAAGCCTGGCGCAGCTCGTGTCGATGTCCGACATGCCCGCCGAAATCGACGAGGAAACCCGTTGTCTCGCCGGTGCCGTCTATTTCGAATCCAAGGGCGAGACCCTTAACGGCCAGCTCGCCGTCGCCAAGGTGGTGATCGCGCGCCGCGATTCGGGCCGCTTCGCCAGCAGCCTGTGCGGCGTGGTCTATCAGCCCAGCCAGTTCTCGTTCGTTCGCGGCGGCCGCATGCCCGCCATTCCCACCGCCAGCCAGGACTGGAAGGAAGCCGTCGCCATCGCGCAGATCGCGATGAAAGACAGCTGGGACAGCCCGGTCGAAGGCGCGCTGTTCTTCCACGCGCGTCATGTCTCGCCGGGCTGGCGCATGCAGCGCCTCGCCGCGGTCGACAATCACGTCTTCTATCGCTGATCGCCTGGCCTCAGGGCCAGCCACGACAGCTTGAGAGCTAGTCCTTTGGGTCGCAAAGGACTGAGGCGGGCGCTCCTCTAGCGTCCGCCTCGACCTTTTTGCGCGTAGGGAAAGCGCATGAAGAAAGGACCGGCAGCTTGGGGGCTACCGGTCCAGTCGGGTTTCTACCAAGGGTGTGGTAAAGGCTTGGCGCGTCAGCTGCCGACGGCAATGCGCTCGCCGGGCTTGAAACGCTCGCCGGCTTCGGCGCGGGCGATCAGCGTCACCATCGCGCGCTGGCCGCTGGCGATCGTTTCGCTCACGCAGTTGCGGTAATCGATGCGCTCGCGCAGGGTGGGCGTTTCGGGCGTACCGCAGACCTGGCGCGAGGCGGTTTTCAGCCGGGCCTGCAGCGTTGCAGCGCCCGCCGGCGTGGTGAGATCGAGATCGACGAACGGAACCTCGACGCTGCGGACGACGCGGCCGCCAGCGGCCTCGCTGGTCTTGACGGGATTGGCCTGGACGGAAGCGGAAAAGATGATGGCCGAGGCGGCAGCGGCGGCCAGGGCACGGGTGGCGACGGGGGCGAGAGCACGGGCGAACATGGGGTGGGGTCCTTTCTTGGGGGCAAACTGAACGGTGGGGCCGGTCCTGTCGGCAAGGGTCCCTTCAGGACCGGCCTTGTTGTCGTTTGCCGCCGATGTCCTGCCTGGGGAGCTATGGAGCATCGGCGACATCATCTGGATAGGGCAAGGCGCGCCGATGCGCGCGCCGCGCTCGACAAGGACGCAGCAGATGTCGCTCAACGACTACAGCTGTCGACGAACGACACAGCCGCATCGACCAATGTAACATATGCAAAGAAAGCGTCACCGAATCGGCAAGAAACGGTCATGCTTCCGCTACGGAAAGCTGGGGCCGTCAGCCGATAGGGAATGTCGCGAGCGCTTCCGCCAGAAGCGCCGCGCGGGGTTCCACGTGGAACCCTGTCAGATCAGTCCCGCGAGCGGGCTGGAGGGATCGGCATATTTGCGCGTGCCCATGCGACCGGCGAGATAGGCCTCGCGGCCGGCCTCGACTGCCAGCTTCATCGCGCGCGCCATGCGGATCGGGTCCTTCGCCTCGGCGATCGCAGTGTTCATCAGCACGCCGTCACAGCCCAGCTCCATTGCGATCGCCGCATCAGAAGCCGTGCCGACCCCGGCATCGACCAGCACCGGCACCTTGGCGTTCTCGACGATCAGCCGGATGGTGACGCGGTTCTGGATGCCCAGCCCCGATCCGATCGGCGCGCCCAGCGGCATGATCGCCACGGCACCGGCGTCTTCCAGGCGTTTCGCGCCGATGGGATCGTCGACGCAATAGACCATCGGCTTGAAACCTTCCCTGGCGAGAATCTCGGTCGCGCGCAGCGTTTCGTGCATGTCGGGATAGAGCGTCTTCGCCTCGCCCAGCACCTCGAGCTTGACCAGGTCCCAGCCGCCTGCCTCGCGCGCCAGGCGCAGCGTGCGGATTGCCTCCTCGCCGGTGAAACAGCCGGCGGTGTTGGGAAGATAGGTGATCTTCTTCGGGTCGATAAAGTCGGTGAGCATCGGCGCATTGGGGTCCGACACGTTGACCCGGCGCACCGCGACGGTGACGATCTCTGCCCCCGAAGCGGCGACCGCTGCGGCGTTCTGCGCGAAATCCTTGTACTTGCCGGTGCCGACGATCAGCCGCGAGCGAAACGTGTGACCCGCGACGGTCCAGCTGTCATCCGCCGGAGCATGATCGCCGCCGCCGACGAAATGCACGATCTCCAGCCGGTCGCCATCGTGCACGGTGACATCGCCGAGCGTCGAACGCGGCACGATCTCCAGATTGCGCTCGACCGCCACCTTGGCGGCGTCGAGCCCGAGCGAGCCGACGAGCGCAGCAATGCTCTGGCCCGCGGCAACGCGGCGCGGCTCGCCATTGATATGAATGCTGATCTGGGCGGTTTCGGTGGAGGTGCTGGTCATAGGGCGCGACTCTTGGCGCGGATCGAGGGGCAAGGGCAAGCCCCAATATTGGCAATCGGGATTGCGTTCAGTGCTGGCGCGCGGCGCGATAGTTCAGCAGATGCGCGATGCTGAGCAGCGCGACGCCGGTCAGCGTCAGCGCATATTCCCAGGAACCGCCATGCGGCACGGTCATCGCGGCGAGCATCGCGGCAATGCCCATCGAGCCGATGGCGAGCGGTGTCCAGGCACCGTGCAATCGGACGCCATGGCCCAGCGCGAGTGCGGCCATGATCGCCGCAAGCACGAAGCCGATCTCATGCACCCAGGGAGAAAGGAAGATGCCGCCCATCGAGGCGAATCCCGCCACCAGCCACAGGCCCGCCGCGCAATGCACCATGCATAGCGCAGACAGCGCAATCGCGGCCGAATCGAGCTGGCCGGACCGGGTGATACGAGACAACATGCCTCGCACATAGGTGATATGATATCATTGCGCAATCGGGCTTTAGCAACAATCTCGCCAGGACGCGATGAGCGGTGCCGAAAAACCCCTTGCAAGCAGGGCATCGCCGTCCGAAATGCGTGCATCATGACCAGCCTGTCGCACCCCCGGATCGCCACGCCGCTGTCGCCCGACCGCAGCACGCCCAATGCCATCGCCATCTGGCTCTACGGCGTCGCGCTGCTGGTCTTCTGCATGGTGGTCGTGGGCGGGATTACACGGTTGACCGAATCGGGCCTGTCGATCACCGAATGGAATGTGGTCACCGGTACCCTGCCGCCGCTGTCCGAAGCCGCCTGGGTGGCGGAGTTCGAGAAATACAAGCGCATCCCCGAATATATCGAGGTCAATGCCGGCATGTCGCTGGCCGAGTTCAAGACCATCTATTTCTGGGAATATGTCCACCGGCTGCTCGGGCGGCTCGTCGGAGTCGCCTTCGCCCTGCCCTTCGCCTGGTTCGCCATCCGCCGCGCGATTCCGCAGGGCTATGGCTGGCGGCTGTTCGCGCTGTTCGCGCTGGGCGGGCTGCAGGGTGCGATCGGATGGTGGATGGTCGCGTCGGGCCTGACCGAGCGTACCGATGTCAGCCATTTCCGGCTCGCGGTGCACCTGCTCAACGCGCTGTTCATCATGGCAGGGCTGATCTGGACCGCGCGCGACCTGCAGGTGCTCGCGCGCGATCCCGCAGCGCGGCCGGCGCGCATGACCGGGCTGGCGCTGGCGACGATCCTCATCCTCTTCGTGCAGCTGCTGCTCGGCGCCTGGGTCGCGGGGCTCAACGCGGGCTATGCCGCCAAGAGCTGGCCGCTGATGAATGGCAGCTTCGTTCCGCAAGATATCGACTGGTCGCATGGCGTGGTGCACACGCTGACGCACGACCCGTTCCTGCTGCATTTCCTGCATCGCTGGTGGGCCTTTGTCGCGGTCGCCGCACTGGTCGTGATGGCGCGTGCGGTGCGCAAGGCCGACCGGCCTGCCTCGGTCGCGATCCACAGCGCGTTCGGCGTGCAGGTGCTGCTCGGCATCGCCACGGTGATGAGCAGCGTCGATCTGCACCTCGCCGTGCTGCACCAGGCCGTGGGCGCGATTCTGGTCGGCACCGTCGCCTGGGGTGCGCACAGCCTGGGCCGTCAGGGTGCGACGCACCCGGCATGATCGGCGATTCGCTTACCGACACCAGCGAGATCCGGCTGGTCTATTGCCCCTTTGCCGACAAGGAAGAGGCACAGACGATCGCACGCACCGTGGTGCGCGAACAGCTCGCCGCCTGCGCCAATGTGCTGGGGACGGTCCAGTCGATCTATCACTGGAACGGTGAGCTGACCGAACAGGCCGAGGTGCCGGTGCTGTTCAAGACCGCCCTGCCCCAGTCCAAGGCGCTGGTCGCCCGAATTGTGCATCTGCACAGCTATGACGAGCCGGCAGTGCTGGTGCTGCCGGTGGAATATTGCCCGCCCAGCTTTCGCGCCTGGGTGCTCGGCCAGACTCTGGCGATCGACTGAGCCGCGCCGGGCGACAGTTCCTGCGGATGGTGCGAATCGAGGCTTTTCCCAGCCTCCTCTAGGGCCGGAAACCCGATGGTATCATGATACCCTACGCCAAAAGCCCCAAAATGCTTGACGAATCGGGACCTGATCGTCATTAGCCGCGCTTCGTTCAGGCCTGCTGACCAGCGGCCTGTCGTGTCACGGAAATCTGTCAGCCGATCGCACTTCCCGATCCACCCGATCCGGAACCGCAGCGGAGGACGTTTTGGAAGGTTGAAGGCCATGAAGGCTTTGCTCAAGACCACCAAGTCGATCAAGCCGGCTGAGGTGGAAAAGAAATGGCATATTATCGATGCCGATGGACTGGTGGTCGGCCGCGTCGCGGTGATCATCGCCAACATCCTGCGCGGCAAGCACAAGCCGAGCTACACCCCGCATGTCGATTGCGGTGACCATGTCATCGTCATCAACGCAGGCAAGGTGCAGCTGACCGGCAACAAGCGCAGCGACAAGGTCTATTACAAGCACACCGGTTATATCGGTGGCATCAAGGAAGTGACCGCCGCCAAGGTGCTGGACGGCCGCTTCCCCGAGCGCGTGCTTGAAAAGGCGGTGGAGCGCATGGTTCCCCGTGGTCCGCTGGGTCGCCAGCAGATGCGCAACCTGCACCTCTTCACCGGAACCGAACATCCGCATGCCGGCCAGCAGCCCGAAGTGCTCGACGTGGCCTCGCTCAACCGCAAGAACAAGGTGGGTGCATAATGTCTGATACCGTGCAATCCCTGTCCGACATCAAGGACATCGCTGCCGACATCGAAACCACCGACGCGCCCGTCGCCAAGGTTTCGAACGCCCCGCTGCGCGAGCAGGAGCTCGACAAGCAGGGCCGCGCCTATGCCACCGGTCGCCGCAAGGACGCCGTGGCCCGCGTGTGGCTGAAGCCCGGCACTGGCAAGATCATCGTCAACAAGCGCGACCAGGCCGTGTATTTCGCACGCCCGACTCTGCGTCTGGTGATCAACCAGGTGTTCGACATCACCGACCGCAAGGATCAGTATGACGTGATCTGCACCGTCAAGGGCGGCGGTCTCTCGGGCCAGGCCGGCGCGGTCAAGCACGGCATCAGCCAGGCGCTGACCAAGTACGAACCCGCTCTGCGCAGCACGGTTAAGCAGGCAGGCTTCCTGACCCGCGACAGCCGCACCGTCGAGCGCAAGAAGTACGGCAAGGCCAAGGCGCGCAAGAGCTTCCAGTTCTCGAAGCGCTGATGCGTCTCGTCGCCGGGGTCTTCGGACTCCGTGCGATGCCGGAATGAAAAACGGGGTGATCGCCCCCCTTGGATTGGGCCTTCGGGCGTCTCCATCGGGCCAGCGATCGCCCCGATTTTCATTTCAGGCCGCCCGATCGGTGCAGCAGCGCTTGCACAGCGCGGTTGCACCCGCTAAGGGCGTCGCCTGCCCGCGAAGGAGTGTAGCTCAGCTGGTAGAGCGTCGGTCTCCAAAACCGAATGCCGGGGGTTCGAGTCCCTCCACTCCTGCCAGCGGCGATCAGTGTCTCCCCCAAGCGGGGCATCCCCTTCCATTGAATCCCCTTGCTTCTGCGGATTTGCGCGGCTATGGGGCTGTCTTTCTCCGACAGGGTGCATATATCGCGTTTCAGCCGGGCAAGGCTGGCGGCGATGTGTCTGCCAATGCGAATATGCCCGCCCATCGGAACAAGGAAAGTGAAGGCCATGGCCAGCGAAGGAAAGAAGACCAGCCCCGGCGAGTTCGTGCGACAGGTGCGCACTGAAGCCTCGAAGGTCGTCTGGCCGAGCCGCCAGGAAACGGTGACCACCTCGATCATGGTGTTCATCCTGATGACCATCCTGGCGATCTTCTTCCTGACCGTCGATTCGATCTTCGGTGCCATCGTCAAGTGGCTGCTCACGCTCGCGTAAGAGCGCCAAAACGTCTTTTGAAAGAGAACTGAATGTCGCGCTGGTACATCATTCACGCTTATTCGGGCTTCGAGAACAAGGTCCGCGACGCGATTCTCGCCGATGCCGAGCGCATGGGCCTGTCGGCGCTGGTCGAGCAGGTCGAGGTTCCGACCGAAACCGTGACCGAGGTGCGCCGCGGCAAGAAGGTGCAGACCGAGCGCAAGTTCTTCCCCGGCTATGTGCTGGCCAAGCTCAAGATGACCGACGATGTCTATCACGTCGTCAAGAACACGCCCAAGGTCACCGGTTTTCTCGGCCCCAATGGCAAGCCCCAGGCGATCAGCGATGCCGAGGCTGCGCGCATCCTGAACACCAAGGAAGAAGCCGCCAACGCGCCGCGCGCCCGTATCGATGTCGATTACGAAATCGGCGATTCGGTCAAGGTGCTCGAAGGTCCGTTCGCCAGCTTCAACGGCATTGTCGAGGAACTCGATTTCGACAAGGCCCGCGTCAAGGTCTCGGTCTCGATCTTCGGCCGCGCCACGCCGGTCGATCTCGATTTCGAGCATGTGGAACTGGCGAAGTAAGGGAGCATCGCAGGAAAAGTGGGAACCGGTTTTCCGGTTCGCGATGCGACCCACAAGGAATTTTGTCCTCACCCCTTTAGGGGAGAGGGCGACGAGACTTGGCAGCTTGCTGCCTAGTCGCAGTGGGAGAGGGTCTCCGGCGTTCGATCTTGACGCATCCCCTCTCCAACTCCGCGTAACCGGCAAGCCGGTAACGCTCCGTATCCTCTCCCCTGAAGGAGAGAGGATACATCGTGCGGGAGACTGGCCTTAAACCAGTCGCTTGACCGCTTAATTTGAGGGCGACGGGCACCTGCCTTTCGCCTGACAGAATGAAGGAGTGCCATCATGGCAAAGAAGATTGAAGGCTATATCAAGCTGCAGGTGGCCGCTGGTGCCGCCAACCCCTCGCCGCCGATCGGCCCTGCTCTGGGTCAGCGCGGCGTCAACATCATGGAATTCTGCAAGCAGTTCAACGCTGCCACGCAGGACATGGAAAAGGGCACCCCGCTGCCGACCGTCATCACCGTGTACGGCGACCGCAGCTTCACCTTCGTGACCAAGACGCCGCCGGCAAGCTACCTGATCAAGAAGGCAGCGAACCTCAAGAGCGGTTCCAAGCTTCCGGGCAAGGAAAGCGCGGGCACCATCAAGCGTTCGCAGCTCGCGGAAATCGCGCAGGTGAAGATGGCTGATCTCAATGCCAACGACATTGAAGCGGCAACGAAGATTATCGAAGGCTCGGCAACGTCGATGGGCCTTGAAGTGGTGGAGGGCTGAGATCATGGCAAAGGTGACCAAGAAGGCAAAGGCTCTCGCCGCCAAGCTCGACGCTGAAAAGCTGTACGGTGTCGATGAAGCCATCAAGACCATCAAGGAACTGGCGAGCGCCAAGTTCGACGAGACCATCGAAGTCGCGCTGAACCTCGGCGTCGACCCGCGTCATGCCGACCAGATGGTCCGCGGCGTCGTGTCGCTGCCCTCGGGCACCGGCAAGGACGTGCGCGTCGCCGTGTTCGCGCGCGGCGACAAGGCCGAAGCGGCTCTGGCCGCCGGTGCCGAGCGTGCGGGTGCCGAAGACCTGATGGAAGAAATCCAGAACGGCAAGATCGACTATGATCGCATCATCGCCACCCCCGACATGATGGGTGTGGTCGGCCGTCTCGGCAAGCTGCTGGGTCCCAAGGGCCTGATGCCGAACCCGAAGCTGGGCACCGTGACCCCGAACGTCGCCGAAGCCGTCAAGGCGGCCAAGGGCGGCCAGGTGGAATTCCGCGTCGAAAAGGCCGGTATCATCCATTCGGGCATCGGCAAGGCGAGCTTCTCGGACGAAGCGCTGCGCGCCAATTTCGACGCGTTCGTCGATGCGATCGTCAAGGCTAAGCCCTCGGGCTCCAAGGGCAAGTATCTGCGCAAGATCTCGGTCAGCTCGTCGATGGGCCCCGGCCTGAAGGTCGACGTGTCGGAAGTGCACGCAGGCTGATCGTCACAATCTGCTGCTAAGCCTTTCAGGGGCCGGAGGGGAACCTTCGGCCCCTTTTTGGTGTCTGGCTTCGACAGCCAACCCCCATCGCCTTCCCTCTCTGGCCGGAGCCGCACCCCATGACCCTCGATCTGCACGTCACGCTGACCTATGACATGGAGGTTCCCACCGACATCCTGCTCCAGGTAGAGGCGGCGGCCATCCCCGAACAGCGGATCGAATCGGCGCATATCCAGGCATCGCATTGCGACCATTTCGTCCGGGTGGCCGCGCTCGACGGGATCGGCGACCGCATCTGGCTGCGCACCAGCGGACGGCTCAGCATCGATTATCGCGCGCGGATGACGGTGCTGCGCGATCTCGCCGATGTCGCCACGCTGCCGCAGATGCCGCTGCACCAGCTGCCCGGCGAGACGGTGCAATATCTGTTCGATTCGCATTATTGCCCGGCGACCAAGTTCCACAGCTTCGTCGATACCGAGTTCGGCGAGCTTTCGGGCGGCGCGCGGATCGCGGCGATGCAGAGCTGGATCGCCGAGCATTTCACCTATCAATCGGGCAGCTCGGACGCCACGACCACCGCGCTCGACAGCTTCGTCACGCGCCACGGGGTGTGCCGCGACTATGCGCACGTCATGATCGTGCTCGCGCGCGCCTGCTCGATTCCCGCGCGCTTCGCCAGCGTCTATGCGCCCGATGTCACCCCGCAGGATTTCCATGCGGTGGCCGAGGTCTTTCTCGCCAATCCGGACGGCGCGGGCGGCGCCTGGCATCTGGTCGACCCCACTGGCATGGCGACCGCCGCCGACATGGTGAAGATCGGCGTCGGTCGCGACGCGCTCGACGTGGCGTTTCTCACCGCCTTCGGCACCGTCGAGCTGGTCGAGCAGCAGGTCAGCGTGAAACGCGCCTGACCCTCACTCGGTCAGGTCGGGCCGCCAGTCGGCCGCCAGTCGGCGGAGCGGGGCAGGGGGATAATGTCCTGCCTCGCCCGACAGTTCCGCGACGTCGAGCAATCGCGCCAGCAGCCTCTGTCCGAACGGCCAGTCGCCCAGGTCCGAATCGGCGTTGATATGCCCAGCGCGGCCTGCATCGATATGGTCCGCGCCCCAGAAGCTGGCGAGGCGATAGGCGCGGTCGGGGCTGATATACGGGTCGTCGCGGCTGCTCACCAACAGGCTGGGGAAGGGGAGCACCCCGCGCGCCGAGGGGGCGAAGCTGTTGAGACGCGGATCGGCCGGCGCATTGTCGACTTCCGGAGGGGCGACGAGCAGCGCGCCTGCCACCTTGCCGCCCGCGTGCGGCCGCTCGAGCGCCGCCCACCATGCGACCGCATGGCAGCCCAGCGAATGCGCGACCAGCACGATCGGCCCTTCGGTCTGACGGATCGCGAGATTCAGCCGGTTGACCCAGGCGTTGCGGTTGGGGGTGTGCCAGTTGCCCATGTCGACGCGGTGGCAGTTCAGCCACTGGCGCTCCCACAGGCTCTGCCAATGCGCGGGGCCGCTATTGTCGAGTCCGGGGACGAGCAGGATCGTGGGGTCGGTATGCGGAGCGAATGCAGTCATGGGGCACCTTCCGTTTCGAGTCGGTCCGTCCGGGGAGCGGCGAACCATGGCATCAAAATAACTCAACTAAAATGATAGACAAGTGATCTGCGCCACATGGATGGCGGTTTGCGCCGGACCGAAAACCCGATGGCGCTTGACTCTGGGCCCCACACTGCTAATGGCCTGCGCGACCGGACGTGCCGCGAGGCGTGTCCGATCACCGTCCGAGACAGTTGGTGCGGGGGATCTGCCCCGCTTAATTCCCAGCCTAGACGGGGACATGTTTTTCACTGTCGTGCGCCCGACGCACCACAGACGCTGCCATTTTTGTCCCGCGCGCATCGTCGCATCCGGGGCTTCGGCTCGGCAAACACCCCCACGGACAGACGGAGCAGAGCGGCCAGGACCGGCAACGGCCCTTTTCGCGCTGCACAAGCAACCGGGCGCACCGGTGGATGGTCTTCGATCGTCCATAAGCCGATGCGCTCATGTGGAAGGAGAACGGCATGGATCGTGCTGAAAAAGAAGCCGCTGTTGCCTCGCTGAACGCAACCTTCGGTGAAGCCGGTGTGGTGGTGGTGACCCGTAATCTGGGTCTGACCGTTGCCAAGTCGACCGAGCTTCGCACGAAGATGCGTGCGGAAGGCGCCAGCTACAAAGTGACCAAGAACCGGCTGGCCAAGCTTGCCGCTCAGGGCACGCCTTATGCCTCGATCGCCGACCTGTTCACCGGCCCCGTCGCGCTTGCGACTTCGGGCGACCCGGTGGCAGCGGCCAAGGTCGCGGTCAATTTCGCCAAGGATAACGAGAAGCTCGAGATCGTTGGCGGCGCGATGGGCGATGTGGTCCTCGATGCCGAAGGTGTGAAGGCGCTTGCCTCGATGCCCTCGCTCGACGAACTGCGCGCCAAGATCATTGGTCTCGTCAATGCCCCGGCCACCAAGGTGGTTCAGGTCATTCAGGCTCCCGCCGGGCAGCTCGCCCGCGTGTTCGGCGCCTATGCGGCCAAGGAAGACGCATAAGTTTTTGTACCTCCGCCGCACGCCCGGACCGGCTGCGGCAAGCAACATGTTTAGAATTGGAGACTTAAAATGGCAGATATCGCAAACCTGGTCGAAGAACTCTCGAAGCTGACCGTTCTGGAAGCCGCTGAACTCTCGAAGGCCCTGGAAGAAGCATGGGGCGTTTCGGCCGCTGCTGCTGTGGCTGTTGCCGCTCCCGCCGCTGGCGGCGCTGCTCCGGCTGCTGAAGAGCAGACCGAATTCGACGTCATCCTGACCGGCGACGGCGGCAAGAAGATCCAGGTCATCAAGGAAGTCCGCGCGATCACCAACCTGGGCCTGACCGAAGCCAAGACCCTGGTCGAAAGCGCTCCCAAGGCGATCAAGGAAGGCGTCAGCAAGGCTGAAGCCGAAGACATCAAGGCGAAGATCGAAGCAGCCGGCGGCACCGTCGAGCTCAAGTAATCTTCTGCTCCCGCGCCTTCGGGCACGGGGATGAAGAAAAGGGCGGCCTGCCATGCGCAGGTCGCCCTTTTTCGTTTGGGTTGAGCGGGTTGTTCCACGTGAAGCCGCGTCATGCCGCCGCCCGTTCCTCGTCACCCGCCGCGCGCGCGGGAATGACGGGTTTGCGCGCCCACCCCTTCCCTAACGCCCCCCGAGCGCGCATATGTCTGCGATGACCCAGACAGATCCCCGCTCGTTCCTCTACCGCGCTGATGCGCTCGACCCCGATACCGCGCAGGCAATCACCCGCGATGCGCTGAAAGCCTGCGACGATGGCGAGCTCTACCTGCAATATTCGGCAAGCGAGAGCTTCGTCTTCGACGATGGCCGGCTGAAGACCGCCGATTATTCGACCGATTCGGGCTTCGGCCTGCGCGGCGTCTCGGGCGAGATGACCGGCTTTGCGCATGCCAATGATGTCAGCGCCGCAGGGATCCGCCGCGCCGCCGAGACGCTGAAGCTGCTCGACCCGGCCAAGGGCGAGGCCGCGCCGCCGCCGCGCAGGAACAACCGGCATTTGTACACCGATGGCAATCCGCTCGAATCGATCCCGTTCGAGGCCAAGATCGCGCTGCTCGAGAAGATCGACGCCGCCGCGCGCGCGCGCGATCCGCGCGTGGCGCAGGTCACCGCGAGCCTGGTCGGCAGCTGGTCGGTAATCGAGGTGGTGCGCGCCGACGGTTTCGTCGCCACCGATGTCCGCCCGCTGGTGCGGCTCAACGTGTCGATCGTCGCGCAGAAGGGCGACCGGCGCGAGGTCGGCAGTTTCGGCATGGGCGGCCGCTATCTCTACGATTCGATGTTCGAGGACGCGGTCTGGAACCGCGCGATCGACGAGGCGCTCGCTCAGGCACTGACCAACCTGGAAAGCGTCGCCGCGCCCGCGGGCGAGATGACCGTGCTGCTCGGCCCCGGCTGGCCTGGCATCATCCTGCACGAGGCGATCGGCCATGGCCTGGAAGGCGACTTCAACCGCAAGGGCACCAGCGCGTTCTCAGGCCGCATCGGCCAGCGCGTCGCCGCCGATGGCGTCACCGTGGTCGACGATGGCTCGATCCAGAACCGGCGCGGCTCGCTCAGCATCGATGACGAAGGCACGCCAACGCAGGAAAACGTGCTGATCGAAAACGGCATTTTGCGCGGCTATATGCAGGACCGGTTGAACGCGCGGCTGATGGGCGTCGCGCCCACCGGCAACGGCCGCCGCCAGTCCTATGCCCACGCCCCGATGCCGCGCATGACCAACACCTTCATGCGCGCAGGCAATGATGACCCGGCAGAACTGCTGAGCCGCGTGAAGAACGGCATCTACGCCAAGAGCTTCGGCGGCGGCCAGGTCGATATCGTCTCGGGCAAGTTCGTCTTCACCTGCACCGAGGCCTATCGCGTCGAAAACGGCAAGCTGGGCGCCCCGATCAAGGGCGCAACGCTGATCGGCGACGGCCCGACGGTGCTCACCAAGGTCACCGGCATCGGCAACGATTTTGCCTTGGACGAGGGCGTCGGCGTCTGCGGCAAGGCGGGCCAGGGCGTGCCCGCCGGCGTGGGCCAGCCGACGCTGCTGGTCGGCGGGCTCACGGTAGGGGGGACTGGTTGAACGCAGGTAGGGATAGCTAGAATTGCCGGATTAAGCACTGTGTCCCGAGAATTCCAATCAGGTCTTTCACCATGTAAATCAACGCATCAAACGATGCGGTCGATTTATTCCGCTAACCGAATGTTCGCTTGACGAGCATTGTCTGGGCAGTGCAGGTTCGGCACAATAGTGTTTTGCCGGAGGTCATAATTGCAAACCAAATCTCTGATCATCAAGCATATACAGGAAATTCCGAACGGGAGCTTGCTTTATTACCCAGAGTTGGGAGACGGGCTGCTTTGCGTGTCAGCAAAGTATGATGGAGAGCTAGGGGAGTCGACTGTGATTGTCCCCCTTTCAGGGACGAGTGCTAGTCCATATGCGCTTCAACCGCTTCGAGCAGATCAACTGTCTGGCAGGGCAGTTATGGTGGATGGCGTGAAGGCGGAAGTCGATCTTTGCGCAGCTACACGTTTTGGGAATGCTGTTGCCTATGCTGACAATAACGGGACCTACGTTCGTTTGCGATCGGAGCGTACGATGATGGCGTCGATGCAATGCCTACAGCTTGATGATGGGATTATCCGCTCTTACCCTCCAACAGCAGGTATAGGCTTTGCAAGATGGAGAATCGTGATGGAGGAAGACCCTAGCGAAGAGCTTTGGAATTCTGACATGTTGATCAATGAGGAGACTGCACATGGCTGATGGTTCTGACAAAAGAGGAGGTGGCGACAAATCGGGCGATAAAGGGAGCGCCCAGAGCCAAAAGACTGAATTAAGAGACAGTTTTAGAATTGGAAAGCGTCCAGTCTCTAACCAAAAGGTGACCTCAAGCCTGAAACCGCCTACGCGACCAAAAGATAAATGACACTAGATGCAATCCTAGACGAACGATTTTTTCTATCTTATCGAGCCGATTACTCAGCTCGATACCATCGTCGTCGCGCTTCATTTTTGGGTGCATTTGATACCGTGTCGAACATCATAACAATGCTTGCTGGCACGGCTGTCTTTGTGAGCCTGATGCAAGGTGGACCAGTATTTCTTGCTCAGGCGGCTGGCCTGACAATTTCTGCTCTAGCGATTGTGCAGGTAGTTGTGGGCATTGGACCGCTAGGCGCTCGTCATACAGAATGGATGCGATCATGGGACAAGCTCGCCAATGACATTAGGGCGACACCAATGCCTACCGAAGAAGATTTGCGTCGGTGGAACGATCGGCGCGCAGAAATTGAAGGTGAGTGCGTCAATGAGTTGAGAGCACTTTGCTATGATTGCGAAAATAGGACTAGGACGCACTGGGGAATTACAGAGGGTATTGTGAAAATTGAGTGGTGGCAGCGCGCTATTATCCAACTGGGGACATTTCAAAGCGATTTCCCGGCGATGACTAACCCTAACCCATCTCCATCGAGGCCGGATGCGAAAACCAACTGATGGTTTTGCTTTAGCGCTCGACAATTCCGGGGACACGACAATTCCGGAGACACGAAACTTAACCCATCACCCCACCTTCCTTGGCCTGCCCCCCTTCTTCCCATTCTCGCGCGAAGCCTCCGCCTTCGCCCTCGACCTCGCCTGCCCCGCCCGTGCTGCCATCCAACGTGCGGTGCCGAACACGCCGTTCATCAGGCCGGGCACGGTATAGTCCACGTCCAGCGTCTCCCAGTGCAGACCGAAGCCAGCGCCCTGTACCTCGACCTCGGCGAGCTGCTCGGGGGTGGCATCCTGCAGGAATTCGACCAGTGCGGGCGGGAAGGCGAAGGTCGCGCCGCTGGTGAGATCGACGATGATGCGGTCCGTTTCGGCGTCGTAGCGCGCCGCGACCGCGCGCGGTTCGGCGATCAGTTTCGCCTTGCCGCGCTGCCTCGCGGCAGGGGCCTGCGCATCGGACCAGTGGGTATCGGCGGTCACGTCATTCACTCCCGTGTATCTCCTGCCAGCGCTGATGAAAGTCGGCGCTGTGGCGTTCGATAATGTCCATCGCGCGCCTGCGGTCGTTGGTCTTCATGGCGATGCTATAGTCGATCACCGGCCGCCCTTCAGGGCCGAACAGGAAGACCTTCATCTCGCCACCCTGACCGATCACATGGACATGCGGCGGATCGTGATCATCGACATAGATCACGAACCGCATCCCGGCTTCTCGGTGGACGACGACTATGGACCGTAGCGATAACCCAACAAGCTGGGTTTTTCAATACGCCCAACCCCCTTCCCCCCCGCAGAACCTTGCGCTAAGGGCTTGGCCGACTTATCGGTTGATGCATCGGCCCGCCGGTTCCGCGCACAAAAAATGGTCGCGCGCGTCCCCATCCGGCCCGTCGGTGACGAACCGCCATAGGCGGGGCACCGCTCCGGTGCCTTGGGACATACATAACTGGAAGGGACACCTCATGACCGCTGTTGGACAGGACACGCTCGGCACCCGGGCGACGATGGAAGTGGGCGGACGCACCATCGCCTATTATTCGCTGGCCAAGGCGGCGGAAAAGCTGGGCGACATCTCGCGCCTGCCGTTCAGCATGAAGGTGCTGCTCGAGAACATGCTGCGCTTCGAGGATGGCGGTTTCACCGTCTCCACCGCTGACGCCCAGGCGATCGTCGACTGGCAGAAGAACCCCTCGTCCGACGCGGAGATCCAGTATCGCCCCGCGCGCGTGCTGCTGCAGGATTTCACCGGCGTGCCCTGCGTCGTCGATCTGGCGGCCATGCGCGATGCCATCGCCAAGCTTGGCGGCGATACCAGCAAGATCAACCCGCTGGTCCCCGTCCACCTCGTCATCGACCACTCGGTGATGGTCGACGAATTCGGCCATCCCAAGGCGTTCGAGCAGAATGTCGAGATCGAATATTACCGCAATGGCGAGCGCTATGACTTCCTGAAATGGGGATCGAAGAGCCTCGACAATTTCAAGGCGGTCCCTCCGGGCACTGGCATCTGCCACCAGGTGAACCTGGAGAATATCGCGCAGGCCGTGTGGACCAGCACCGATGAGAGCGGCGCGGTCGTCGCCTATCCCGATACCTGTGTCGGCACTGACAGCCACACCACGATGATCAACGGCCTGGGGGTGCTCGGCTGGGGCGTCGGCGGGATCGAGGCCGAAGCCGCGATGCTCGGCCAGCCGGTCTCGATGCTGATCCCCGAAGTCGTCGGCTTCAAGTTGACCGGTCAGCTGCGTGAAGGCGTCACCGCGACCGACCTGGTGCTCACCTGCACCAACATGCTGCGCAAGCATGGCGTGGTCGGCCGCTTCGTCGAATATTACGGCCCGGGCCTCGCCTCGCTGAGCCTGGCCGACCGCGCGACGCTCGCCAACATGGCGCCCGAATATGGCGCGACCTGCGGCTTTTTCGGCATCGACGACAAGACCATCGATTACATGCGCCTCACTGGCCGCGACGAGGAACTGCTCGCGCTGGTCGAGGCCTATGCCAAGGAGCAGGGCTTCTGGATCGATCCGAACGCGGTCGACCCGGTATTCACCAGCACGCTCGAGCTCGACATGTCGACCGTCGTCCCCTCGCTCGCCGGTCCCAAGCGCCCGCAGGACCGCGTCGACCTGACCGAAGTCGACGATGTCTTCGCCAAGGACATGGCCGAGACCTACAAGAAGGCCAACGAGCGTGTTCCGGTCGAGGGCAAGGATTTCGACATCGGCGATGGCGACGTGATGATCGCCGCGATCACCAGCTGCACCAACACCTCGAACCCCGGCGTGCTCGTCGCGGCGGGCCTCGTCGCCAAGAAGGCCGATGAGCTGGGCCTCAAGCCCAAGCCCTGGGTCAAGACCTCGCTCGCGCCGGGATCGCAGGTGGTCACCGACTATCTGGTCAAGGCCGGACTGCAGCAGCACCTCGACAATGTCGGCTTCAACCTGGTCGGCTATGGCTGCACCACCTGTATCGGCAATTCGGGCCCGCTGGCCGAACCGATCAGCAAGGCGATCAACGACAACGGCCTGGTCGCCGCTGCCGTCATCTCGGGCAACCGCAATTTCGAAGGCCGCGTGTCGCCCGACGTGCGCGCCAACTTCCTCGCTTCGCCGCCGCTGGTCGTGGCTTACGCGCTCAAGGGCACGGTGATCGAGGATTTCACCACCACCCCGATCGGCACCGGCAAGAACGGCCAGGACGTGTTCCTCAAGGACATCTGGCCGACCAATCTCGAAGTCGCCGACACCATGGCATCGTGCATGGACCGCTCGATGTTCCAGGCGCGCTATGCCAATGTCTACAAGGGCGACGAGCACTGGCAGGCGATCAATGTGGAAGGATCGGAAACGTACAGCTGGCGCGCTGGTTCGACCTATGTCGCCAACCCGCCGTATTTCGAGGGCATGAGCATGACGCCTGCGCCGGTGGGCGACATCATCGAGGCCAAGCCTCTCGCGATCCTGGGCGATTCGATCACCACCGACCACATCTCGCCCGCAGGCAGCATCAAGGCGGACAGCCCGGCGGGCAAGTGGCTGATGGAGCACCAGGTCGCCAAGGCCGATTTCAACAGCTATGGCGCGCGCCGCGGCCATCACGAGGTGATGATGCGCGGCACCTTCGCCAATATCCGCATCAAGAACGAGATGGTGCCGGGGATCGAAGGCGGCATGAGCCGCTATGGCCAGGAAGTGATGCCGATCTACGACGCCGCGATGCGCCACAAGGCCGATGGGACGCCGCTGGTCGTGATCGCGGGCAAGGAATATGGCACCGGATCGTCGCGCGACTGGGCGGCCAAGGGCACCAACCTGCTCGGCGTCAAGGCGGTGATCGTCGAAAGCTTCGAGCGCATCCACCGTTCCAACCTGGTCGGCATGGGCGTGCTGCCGCTGCAGTTCCAGAATGGCGATACGCGCGAGAGCCTGGGCCTGACCGGTGATGACAGCTTCACCATCAAGGGCATTGCCGATCTGAAGCCGCGCCAGCAGGTGACGGTGGAAGTGACGCGCGCCGATGGCTCGAGCTTCAGCTTCGAGGCGCTGTGCCGCATCGATACCGCCAATGAGATCGAGTATTTCATGAACGGCGGCATCCTCCACTACGTGCTGCGCAAGCTCGCGGCATGATCCGGTTCGTGTCCAAGGCCGTCGCTGCGCTCGCCAGCGCCGCGATGGCCCTTGGCGCGGCCCCGATGGCGGGCGCGCAGGCGCCCGCCCGTCAGGCGAGGCTGGCCACCGATCCGCAAGAGGCCGGTCTCACCTGTTTCTACGCGGCGGTGGTGACCGGCGGCGGCAAGACCGAGGCCCTGGCCGAGGCGAGCTGGTTCCTGTTCGACCTGACCCGTCAGCAGACGGAAGCAGCACCCGAAACCTTTGCGGAAAAGCTCGAGGCGACGGCCAGCCTGCCCCCGCCCAATCTCGATACGCTCGCCGCCGATGCGCAGACCCTGCTGCCGCAATGCGCCAGCCGCTATCCACTGATCAGCTCGAAGCGCGTCGTCACCCTGCCCGCCGATCCGTTCACGCGCGAGATGCAGTGCTTTGCGCTGACCAGTTATCTCGCCGGCATGGCCGAAAGCGAGCTCGAGGATTCGGGCGAAAGCCCGTTCGGCAAGCGCGTCGGCGCGCTGGCGGACAGGCTCGCGGCGAAGCTGACCGAGGAGCGCGCCAAGGCCGCTGGCATTGCCGATGAAGCCGGGATGATCCGGCAATTCTCGCTGGCGCTGCGCGATATCAGCCCGCTCGGCAACCCGATGAAGGTGCTCGAAGCCTGCGAGGCGATGAAGTGACCGGCGCGGCTCGCTCTGCCCGCCTGCAGAGGAGCCGCTGATGCCGCGTCTGCGCCAGGTCCCGCGCGATTCTGCGGACGACTATGCCCGCAAGCTCTATACCGCGCTGTTCGGGGACCGCGATCCGGTCGCGCAGCCCGGCACCGCCACGGGCACGCCGGGCAACTGGTGGACCGTGTTCGCGCTGGTCCCCGATGCGTTCCGCCACACGACCGAGGGCTTCGGCTTCTACCGTTCCGACCGGCGCAAGCTCGATCCGGTGTTGCGCGAACTCGGCCAGACGCGCGCGGGCTATGCGGTGGGATCGCGCTTCGTCTATTCTCAGCACATGAAGGCGGCGCGCTTTGCCGGGCTGAGCGAGGAGCAGGTCCAGGCGATCGCGCACTGGCAGGTCGCCGATTGCTTCACGCCCGTGCAGCGCGCCGTACTCGCCTATGCCGATGCGCTGGTGCTGCAGCATGGCCGCGTGCCCGACGGCGTGTTCGCCGCGTTGAAGGCCGAGCTTTCCGACGAGGAGATTCTCGAACTGACCTATGTCACCGCGACCTATATGATGCATGCCGTGATGAGCCGCGCGCTGCGGCTGGAATATGACGATGTCGATGATCCCGTGACCGAGGTGCCCGCGCCCGAAGGCGCGACAGCCGATGTCATGGGCATGGTCGACCGGCGGAAACGGGACTGACATGAGCTATCACCACCTCGCCATGGCGGCGCGCGACATGACCGCGATCCACGATTTCTACGAACGGATCACCGGGTTCGAGCTGGTCAAGGTCGAGATCGCGCCGATGATGGGCGGCGGCTGGGGCAAGCATTTCTTCTACCGGATGGACGGCGACGACAGCAGCTTCATCGCCTTTTGGGAACTGAACGAGGTGCCCGGGGCAGAGGCGCACGAGTTCAACCTCAACAAGGCCGCGCACATGCCGCCGGGGACCAACCATTTCGCCTTTGCAGTGCACAGCGCCGAAGAGCTCGACGCGCGGCGCGACCAGTGGAATGCGGCCGGACTCGACGTGCTCGAGATCGATCATAACTGGTGCCGGTCGATCTATACCCGCGACCCCAATGGCAATATGGTCGAATTCTGCCTGACCACGGGCAGCTTCACCGAGGCGGACCGGGCAAGAGCGCTCGCCGCACTGGACGAGCGGACGATGAACCCTTCGCCGCCGCCCGCATCGATGCGGCAATGGCTGGCAAGGGATCGCGTGCAGGCGGAAACCCGAAGCGCCTGAATGCGCCGCGCGCGCTTGACTTTCCACAGCCCGCCCCTTATGCGCCCAGCTTTCGCGGGGACGGCCCGGCCGGTTTCCGCAGCGAATCATTCAACACCGTTTTTCAGGAGTGCCGCATGAAGCGCACATTTCAGCCCAGCAATCTCGTGCGCGCGCGTCGCCATGGTTTCCGTTCGCGCATGGCGACCCCGGGTGGCCGCGCCGTGCTGCGTGCACGCCGTGCCCGTGGCCGCAAGCGCCTGAGCGCCTGATCGGGCCGCCGCCCGTGGTTGCGGGCGCGCACGACAGCACCGAAACTGACAGCACGGGCGCTCCGGAGCCTTCCGGGGCGCCCGTTGTCATGCGGCAGCGGTCCGATTTCCTGGCCGCCAATGGGGGCTTGCGCGTCGGTACCCCGGGCTTCGTGCTGCTGGTCAAGCCGCGCGCGGACCAGCGCGAGCAGGTGCGGATCGGCTATACCGTCACCAAGAAGACCGGCAATGCCGTGGTGCGCAATCGCATAAAAAGGCGCTTTCGCGAACTCGCGCGCGCGCTGCTGCCCGACCACGGGATTGCGGGTGCAGACCATGTGCTGATCGGGCGGACCGAGGCGCTGACCCGCGATTTCGTCGCGATGAAGGCCGATCTCGAGCGCGCGCTCGCCCGGGTGCGCGAAGGCAAGGCGAGCTCCGACCGCCGTCCGCCGCGTGCCAAGCCGCGCAGGCGCTGATGCATCGCCGGTCGTCTGCCCTTGCATGTCCGTCTAACGCCGCTGGCATGTCCGGCATGTTTCGGGTGAGGGCAGGGGACATGGAGCATAAATGCGCCAGATCCTGATCATCATCGCCCGCGCCTGGCAGTTCGGCCCCTCGCGGGTGCTGCCGCCCAGCTGCCGTTACAGCCCGAGTTGCTCGCAATATGCCATCGAGGCGCTGACGAAATACGGTGCGATTAAGGGTGGCTGGCTGGCGATGAAGCGGCTATTGCGCTGTCACCCATGGGGCGGGCACGGCCATGATCCAGTGCCCTGACAGATATGCGCCCCCTTATGAATTGCCGGAAGAAGGTTTGAAGCGTGGAGAATCAGCGTAACGTTATCCTGGCCATCGGCTTGATGGCTCTGGTTCTGTTCGGATGGCCCTATGCGCTGGAAGTCTTCTATCCGGCGCGCCCGGCGACGATCGAGGATGCGGTCGAAGCGCCGCGTCCCGGCCTCAAGAACAGCAATGCCGTGCCCGATACCGGCACCGCGCCCAAGGTGATCCGCGAGCGCAAGGCGGTGATCGCTGGCAGCGCGCGCATTCCCATCGACGCCCCGCGCGTTGCCGGATCGATCAACCTCACCGGTGCGCGGCTCGACGACATCGTGCTCAAGGACTATCGCGAGAAGCTCGACAAGAATTCGGACCGGGTCCACCTGTTCTCGCCGGCGGGGACCGAGGACCAGTATTTCGCGCAGTTCGGCTGGATCGGCGAGGGAGTCACCGTCCCCACCAGCCAGACCGTATGGACCGCCAATGGCACCAAGCTGACGCAGAAGACGCCGGTGACGCTGAGCTGGACGAATCCTGCGGGCCAGCGCTTCGAGATCGCCTACGCCATCGATGCCAACTACCTCATCACCGTCACCCAGCGCTTCGTCAATTCGGGCACGACGCCCGCGATCGTGCGCCCGCTCGGGCTGATCAACCGCACCAGCGCCAATGCCGATCCCAGCACCTGGACGGTGCGTAACGGCCCGCTCGGCGTGTTCGACGATGTCGCCGATTTCGACGTGCATTATGACGATCTCGACGAAAACCCGAAAAAGCTGGTCGAATATAACGGCAATATCGACTGGCTCGGCTTTACCGACCATTACTGGCTCTCGGCGCTGATCCCCGCACCTGATACCAAGGGCAAGATGGCGGGCAATTTCCGCGCGTTGGGCGGCAAGCTCTACCAGTCCGAGCTGCTGTTCGACACCACGGTCGTCGCGCCGGGCAAGCAGATCCAGACGAAATCGATGCTGTTTGCCGGGGCCAAGGAAACCGAGCTGCTCGACGATTATGTCGATGCCAAGGGGATCAAGCTGCTCGACCGCGCGGTCGACTGGGGCTGGTTCATCTGGTTCGAGAAGCCGATCTTCAAGCTGCTCAACTGGCTGTTCGAGCAGGTCGGCAATTTCGGCGTCGCGATCATCCTGCTGACGATCATCATCCGCGGGCTGATGTTCCCGATCGCGCAGAAGCAGTTCGCCTCGATGGCGGCGATGCGCGCGGTGCAGCCCAAGATGAAGGCGCTGCAGGAGCGCTACAAGGACGACAAGCAGAAGCTTCAGACGGAAATGATGGAGCTTTACCGCAAGGAAAAGGTCAACCCGCTCGCCGGATGTCTGCCCATGTTCCTGCAGATCCCGGTCTTCTTCGCGCTGTACAAGGTGCTGCTGCTCGCGATCGAGATGCGCCACCAGCCCTTCGCTTTGTGGATCAAGGACCTGTCCGCACCCGACCCGCTGACCCCGGTCAACCTGTTCGGCCTGCTGCCGTTCGATCCGCCCAGCATGATCGCGATCGGCGTGCTGCCGATCATCCTGGGCGTCACCATGTGGCTGCAGTTCAAGCTCAATCCCGCGCCGATGGACCCGGTCCAGCAGCAGGTCTTCTCGATCATGCCCTGGGTGCTGATGTTCGTGATGGCGCCGTTTGCCGCGGGCCTGCAGCTCTACTGGGCGATGTCGAACGTGCTCACCATCGCGCAGCAGAAATGGCTGTACAGCCGTCATCCGCAACTGAAGGAACTGGCGGCCAAGGAAGCGGCAGAGAAGGCGGCCAAGGCCGACGGCAAGGGCAAGGCGTGACCGACGAAGCCCAGCCCATCATCCACCCGCTGCTGCAGGAAGCGAACCGGCTGTTTTCCGGCTCGGTGACCTTCCTCAAGTCCGCGCCCTCGCTCGAATTCCTGCCGCCACCGACCGTGCCTGAAATCGCCTTTGCGGGCCGGTCGAATGTCGGCAAGTCCTCGCTGCTCAATGCCCTGGTGGGCAGGCGGGCGATCGCGCGCACCTCGGTGACGCCGGGGCGCACGCAGGAATTGAACTTCTTCGATATCGGCGACCCGCCGCGCTTTCGCGTGGTCGACATGCCCGGCTATGGCTTTGCCAAGGCCCCCAAGGATGTCGTCAAGAAGTGGCGCTTCCTGATCAACGACTATCTGCGCGGCCGCGCGGCGCTCAAGCGCACCCTGGTGCTGATCGACAGCCGCCACGGGGTCAAGCCGGTCGATCTCGATGTGATGAAGATGCTCGACGAGGCGGCGGTCAGCTATCGCCTCGTGCTGACCAAGGCGGACAAGATCAAGGCAAGCGAGCTCGAGCGCATCGCCGACCTGACTCGCGCCGAAGCGCGCAAGCATCCAGCCGCTTTTCCCGATGTGATCATCACCTCGTCCGAAAAGCGGATGGGCATTGACGACCTGCGCGGCTTTGTGATGGACAGCATCAGCGAGTGAATCGGCCCAGCGCAGCCGGAACGCATTCTCCTTCTTTGCTTCGCGCCTTCGCGTCTTCGCGTGAATTATTCGGGTTCACGCGAAGACGCGAAGACACGAAGCGTGTGGAACAGCCGATCGATTGGGGCAGACATGAAGCTGTACATTGGCAACAAGAACTATTCGAGCTGGTCGCTACGCGGCTGGCTGGCGTGCAAGCAATCGGGCCTGCCGTTCGAGGAAGTGGTGGTGCCGCTGTACGACGAGGCCTGGCCCGAGCGGCGGCAGGCGCCCGAATTCCAGCCCTCCGCCGGCAAGGTGCCGGTGCTGTGGGATGGCGAGGCGGTGGTGTGGGATTCGCTCGCCATCATCGACTGGCTGGCCGATCGCACCCATCGCGACCGCTTCTGGCCCAAGGACCCCGTCGCCGCGGC
This sequence comes from Blastomonas sp. CCH1-A6, assembly GCF_001556365.1. NCBI lineage: Bacteria > Pseudomonadati > Pseudomonadota > Alphaproteobacteria > Sphingomonadales > Blastomonadaceae > Blastomonas > Blastomonas sp. CCH1-A6. Next base: position 71,040 of record NZ_LSIS01000175.1, read on the forward strand.
GCTCGCCCGCTCTATGGCGGCAGAAATGCACGCCGGCTTCCTCCCGCTGCGCCGCGAATGCGGCATGAACCTGCGCCAGCGCTATGACGATTTCGACGTCAGCCCCGAAGTGCATCAGGACGTGATGCGCATCCTCTCGCTCTGGGCCGAGGCGCGCGCGCGGTTCGGGCGCGGTGGGCCGTTCCTGTTCGGCAGCTTCAGTGCGGCAGACATCATGTTCGCGCCGGTGATCACCCGCTTTCAGACCTATGGCATCACGCTGCCCGGCTTTGCCCAGGCCTATAGCGAGGCGATCCTGGGGCACGAATGGATGGTCGACTGGGCCGAGGCCGCGAAGGCCGAACCCTGGGTGATCGAACGGTTCGAGCGCTAAAGGCTCAGCCGCCACCGCGAAGGATCGCGGCCAGCCCCGCCTCGTAATCGGGATAGGCGAGCTGCCAGCCGAGCAGCCGCTTTGCCTTGCCATTGGCGACGCGCCGGTTCTCGGCGTAGAAACCGAGCGCCATCGGCGACAGGTTCGCCTCCTCGAGCGATTGCAGCGCCGGCAGCGGCGCGCCCAGCAACCGGCACGCGGCCTCGATCACCCGGTTCTGCGAGCAGGGCAGGTCGTCGGCCAGATTGTACACGCCCGCAGGCCCGCCGAACGAGGCGATCACGCCGCCCGCGATATCCTCGACATGCACCCGGCTGAACACTTGGCCCGGCATCGCGATGCGCTTGGCGCTTCCATCGCGCACCCGGTCGAGCGCGCTGCGGCCGGGGCCGTAGATGCCGGGCAGCCGGAGCACGCGGACGCGCGTATCGAGCGCTTGCCACACCAGGTCCGCCTCGGTGCGCGCATTGCGCCGCCCGGTGCCGACGACGGACGTTTCATCCACCCATGCCCCGCCCGCATCGCCATAGACGCCGGTCGAGGACAGGTAACCGATCCACTGCGCGGGGGCGGCGCGCAGGATGTCGGCATAATGGGTGAGCACCGGATCGAGCCCGGTCGCGCGGTCGGGCGGGACGCTCGAGAGCACGTGCGTCGCCTCGGCCAGCGCAGCGTGGACCGAGGCGGAATCGGCGAAATCCATATCGCCCCCGCGCCCCGTCCCGCGCACTTGCCAACCTTGCGCTCGCAGCCTCGCCGCGAGGTGCGAGGCCGAATAGCCCATGCCGAAGATGAAGAGATGGCTCATGGCCGCGAACCTAGCGAGGGGGGAGGGGGATGCAAGGTAGGATGCACTGTGGGGTCACGGTAGTGCATGCGTCCCTCGACTTCGCTCGGGACAAACGGGAAAGAGTGCGATTGGGTTATCGGGAACCCATAATGATCCATACTATCGGGGTATTTGTCGCAAGAGCCTGACATAACCTAACTCCGTTTGTCCCGAGCGAAGTCGAGGGACCTTGGTTAACTCCCTCACCACAAAGCCCGCATTGTGCAATCCTCACCCCCGCACTAGACTCGCTCCATGGCCGATATCCAGACCGCAACCGCCAGCCCGGCAGTCCACGAACCCCCGGTGATCTACCGCGTGGATTATCAGCCGCCCGACTGGCGGGTGGAGACGGTCAGCCTTGAATTCGATCTCGACCTGTCGGCGACCGAGGTGCACGCGACGCTCGGCATTGTCCGCAACGGCGATCACGACCGCGCGGTGCGGCTCGATTGCGACGGCGCGCTGCCGCAGACGCTCGCCGTCGATGGCCAGCCGGTCAATTGGAGGCAGGAGGGCAGTAGAATCGCCTTCGACGTCCAGGGTGAACGCGCGATCGTCACGCTCAGCACCCGCATCGCGCCCGATACCAACACCCAGCTGATGGGGCTGTTCGCCTCGAACGGCATGCTGTGCACCCAGTGCGAGGCCGAAGGCTTTCGCCGCATCATCCCGTTCGTTGACCGGCCCGACAACATGTCGGTCTACGAGGTGCTGCTGCGCGCGGACAAAAGCCGGTTTCCGGTGCTGCTGAGCAACGGCGCGCTGGTCGAATCGGGCGATCTGGACGGCGGGCGGCATTATGCCCGCTGGCGCGATCCGCACCCCAAGCCGAGCTATCTGTTCGCGCTCGTCGCGGGCGATCTGGTTGCGACGCGCGACAGCTTCACGACGAAGAGCGGGACTCATGTCGATCTCGCCATCTTCGTGCGCGCAGGCGACGAGGGGCGCACCGCGCATGCGATGCAGGCGCTCAAGGCCTCGATGGCCTGGGACGAGCGCGTCTACGGCCTCGAATACGATCTGCCGGTGTTCAACATCGTCGCGGTCAGCGATTTCAACATGGGGGCGATGGAGAACAAGGGCCTCAACATCTTCAATTCGCGCTATATCCTCGCCGATCCGGATACGGCCACCGATTACGATTATGACGCGATCGAGGGCGTGGTCGCGCACGAATATTTCCACAACTGGTCGGGCAACCGCGTCACCTGCCGCGACTGGTTCCAGCTGAGCCTGAAAGAGGGTTTCACCGTCTATCGCGACCAGTGTTTTTCCGCCGACATGGGGTCCGAAGCGGTCAAGCGGATCGAGGACGTGCGGATGCTGCGCGCGGCGCAGTTTCCCGAGGATGCAGGGCCGCTCGCGCACCCGATCCGCCCCGACAGCTATATGGAGATCAGCAACTTCTACACCTCCACCGTCTATAACAAGGGCGCGGAGGTGATCCGCATGATGGCGACCATGGCGGGGCCCGAACGTTTCCGTGCAGGGTGCGACCTGTATTTCCAGCGGCATGACGGCGAGGCGGCGACCTGCGAGGATTTCGTGCGCGCGATGGAGGAGGGGGCTGCGCTCAATCTCACGCAGTTCCGCCGCTGGTACGAACAGGCGGGCACGCCGCAGGTCCAGGCGCGGCTGGAGCATGATGCCGCCACCGGCACCGCGACGCTGCACCTCAGGCAGAATTTCGCGCCCACGCCGGGCCAGGCGGAAAAGCCGCTGATGCCGATCCCGCTGCGCACCGCCTTGATCGACCGTGACATGAAGGCGCATCGCGGCGAGATGCTGGTGATGCTCACCGAGGCTGAGCAGGCGCTGAGCTTTACCGGCTATGCGCGCGCGCCGGTGCTGTCGATCAACCGCGGCTTTTCCGCGCCGGTCAATCTCGATGTCGCGCGCGCGAGCGGCGACCTGCCCTTTCTGGTCCGGCACGATGACGATCCGTTCGCGCGCTACGAGGCGCTGCAGCAGCTCGTCATCGACCGGCTGATCGCCGACATTGCCGATATGGACGGCCCCGGTGCGGCGCAGGGTCATGCGGTCTCGCTCGACGAGATCATCGCGGTGTTCGGGGATCTGGTCAGCGACCAGCGGCTCGACGATTCGATGCGCGCCGAGATCCTCAGCATGCCGACCGAGGCGTTTCTGGGCGAGCAGATGCTGATCGTGCGCCCCGAAGCGATCCATGCGGCGCGGCGCGCGCTGCGCAAGGCGATCGGGTCGCGACTGCTCGACCAGTGGCGGATTGTGCACGAGCGCGCCTCTTCCGTACCCTATTCGCTGAGCCGCGAGGCGCGCGGCGCGCGCAAGATCAAGTCGCTGGCGCTGGGTTACATCGCCTCGGCAGAAGCCAGCGATGCTGCGGGAATTGCTTTCGACCAGTTCGCGCGCGCAGACAACATGACCGATCGCCAGGGCGCGCTCGCGGTGCTCGCCAGCATGCAGGCAGACCAGCGCGAAACCGCGCTCGACAGCTTCTACAACCGCTATCAGGGCAATGCGCTGGTCATCGACAAATGGTTCTCGCTGCAGACCGGCTCGGCGCATCCACGCGTGCACGAGCAGATGCTCGAGCTCATCCGGCACAAGGATTTCACGCTGACCAACCCCAACCGGGTGCGCGCGCTCTACTGGCCGTTCGTGTCGAACCAGGCGGTGTTCCATGAGGCGAGCGGGCGCGGCTACGAGCTGCTGACCGATCTGGTGCTGAAGCTCGATCCGCTGAACCCGCAGACCACCGCGCGCTTCATTGCGCCGCTGGGACGCTGGCGGCGGTTCGACGAGGCGCGCGCCGCGAAGATGCGCGACTGCCTCGAGCGGATCCTGGCGCAGCCGGGATTGTCCAAGGATGTGACCGAACAGGTGGTGAAGAGCCTTGAATAACGAACAATACGCTCCCCGCATGACGCACATCCCCATCCTCACCTCGCCCGCGCTCGAAGGCATCGCGCACGGCTTTACCGGGCGGCGCGGCGGGGTTTCGACCGGGCTGGTTGCGGGGCTCAATGTCGGGCTGGGATCGGATGACGATCCGGCGGCGGTGCGCGAGAACCGCAGGCGCGCGGCCGAGGCGATCCTGCCCGGATCGACGCTGGTGACATTGCACCAGGTGCACAGTGCGGACGTGGTGCGGGTGAATTCCGCCATTCCGGTCGAGGACCGGCCAAAGGCCGACGCGATGGTTACCGATCGACCGGGGTTGCTGCTCGGCGTACTCGGCGCCGATTGCCCGCCGATCCTGTTCGCTGACACGCGTGCGCAGATCATCGGCGCGGCGCATTCGGGCTGGAAGGGGGCCTTTGCCGGGGTCGGCGAGGCGACGGTGGCGGCGATGGAGCGCATGGGCGCGCATCGCGAGAACATCGTCGCGGCGATCGGTCCGTGCATCCAGCAGAAAAGCTATGAGGTGGACGCCGGTTTCTTCCGCCGCTTCTGCGAGGCCGCGCCCGAGAACGAGCGCTTCTTCCGCGAGGGCCGGGCCGACCATTACCAGTTCGATCTGGAAGGCTATATCGCGGCGAGGCTCGCGGCGTTCGGCATCGGCACGGTGCATATGAGCGGGGTCGATACCTATTCGGACGAGGCGGGCTATTTCAGCTTCCGCCGCGCGACGCACCGCGGCGAGCCCGATTACGGGCGGCAGATGGGGGCGATCGGGCTTGCCTCCTGAACGGCCTGGTTGGTTTCCTTTGTAATCAGTTGCACGCTCGGGCATAGATGAGGGCATGGAAGGGATGGGAAAAAGCCCGCCCAATCGCAGGAACCCCGCATATGACCGACACCCCGATCAAGCCGATCGCCACCCCCACTCCGCGCCGCAAGCCCAAGCCGCAGGTCGAGATGCTGGGCGGGCGCAAGCTCAAGCCCGCCACGCTGATGATGGGCCATGGCTTCGACCCCGTCCTGTCCGAAGGCTCGCTGAAGGCGCCGATCTTCCTGACGAGCACCTTCGCGTTCGAGAATGCGGCGGCGGGCAAGCGCCATTTCGAGGGGCTGACCGGCAAGCGCCCGGGCGGCGCCGAAGGCCTGGTCTATTCGCGCTTCAACGGCCCCAATCAGGAGATCCTCGAAGACCGGCTGAGCATCTGGGACGATGCCGAAGACGCGCTGGTGTTCTCGAGCGGCATGTCCGCGATCGCCACGCTGCTGCTCGCCTATTGCAGCAACAATGACGTGATCGTGCATTCGGGTCCGCTCTATGCCGCGACCGAGGCGATGATCGCACGCATTCTCTCGCGCTTCGGCATCACCTATCTCGACTTCCCGGCCGGCGCGACCCGCGCGGAAATCGACGCGGTGCTCGAAAAGGCGAAGGACATGGCAGCGAAGCAGGGCGGCCGCGTGGCGATGATCTATCTCGAAAGCCCCGCCAACCCGACCAATGCGCTGGTCGATATCGAGGCGGTGGCCGAAGCGCGCGATGCCGTGCTGGGTAACGAAGCCGTGCCGACGCCGATCGCGATCGACAACACCTTCCTCGGACCCCTGTGGCAGCAGCCGCTGCACCATGGCGCGGATATCGTGGTCTATAGCCTCACCAAATATGTCGGCGGGCACAGCGATCTGGTCGCGGGCGGACTGTCCGGACCCAAGAAGTGGATGGACCCGGTGCGCGCGCTGCGCAACACCATCGGTACGATCTGCGACCCCAATACCGCCTGGATGCTGATGCGCTCGCTCGAGACGGTCGAACTGCGCATGACCCGCGCGGGCGAGAATGCCGCCAAGGTCTGCGCCTTCCTGGCGCAGCACCCCAAGGTCGAGGGGCTGGGCTATCTCGGCATGATCCACGATGCGCGCCAGCAGGATATTTTCGATCGCCACTGTTCGGGCGCGGGATCGACCTTCTCGCTGTTCATCAAGGGCGGCGAGGCGGAGAGCTTCCGCTTTCTCGACAGTCTGCGTCTCGCCAAGCTGGCGGTGAGCCTGGGCGGCACCGAGACGCTGGCCAGCCATCCCGCCGCAATGACGCATCTTTCGGTGCCCGATGCGCGCAAACTGGCGCTCGGCATCACCGACAATCTGGTGCGCATCTCGATCGGCGTGGAGGATCCCGATGATCTGATCGCCGATTTCGAACAGGCGCTCGAGCAGGTCTGACCAACCGATGGCCCCCGGAGGAATCCGGGGGCCGATACCGGATCAGCGAATCGCGCGATAGGGCACGCCGCCGCTGCCCGACTGGCGCTGGCGGATGAGGCGGATATAGGTTTCAGCAAGACCCCGGTTGATCCGGTCCCAGCTGTATTTCTCGCTGCGCTTGAGGCCCGCCTGGCCATGGCGTGCGCGCAGATCGGCGTCTCCGCAATAGGCCTGGAGCGCATCGGCGAACTCGACCGTCGCGCCGGGACGCACCAGCTGGCCGGTGACATTGTGCTCGACCAGGCTCTCGCTGCCCGTCGCGCGGGCGGCGACCACCGGCACGCCGCAGGCCATGGCCTCGAGCGTCACATTGCCGAAGGTCTCGGTGATCGACGGGTTGAAGAACAGGTCCATGCTCGCGACCGCACGGCCGAGATCGGTGCCGCCCTGAAAGCCTGCGAACACCGCCCCGGGTAACCGCGATTCGAACCAGCCGCGCGCGGGCCCTTCGCCCACCACCAGCACCTGATGCGGAACCTGACGCCGCACCAGCCGGTCGATCGAATCGGAAAAGACGTCGAGTCCCTTTTCCATCACCAGCCGCCCGAGAAAGCCGATCACCGGCACGTCGTCGGCCAGGCCCAGCGAGCGCCGCCAGTCCATGTCGCGCATGCCGGGGTTGAAGATGTGCTTGTCCACCCCGCGCGACCAGATGCCGACATCATAGCTCATCCGCTGTTCGCGCAGCACCTGCGCCATCGAATCGGACGGCGCGACAATGGCGTCGCACTTGCGGTAGAGGCGGCGCAGGATGGCCTCGAGCACCGGCTCGAGAAACGCCATGTTGTAATAGCGCGGATAGGTCTCGAACCGCGTGTGCACCGATCCCAGCACCGGGATATTGTGCCGCTGCGCCCAGCGCACGGCGCTATGCCCGGCGCTGTCGGGGCTGGAAATGTGCACGACATTGGGTGCGAACCGGTTCAGGTCCTTCTTGATCCTGGGCGGCAGGATCGTCGTCACGCGATATTCGGCGCGGCCGGGGATCGGCAGCGAGGGCAGGCTGATCAGATCGCCCGCCGGCTCGAACGCGGGGGTTTTCGTGGTCGGCGAATAGACGCGGACCTGCGCGCCATTGTCGAGCAGCCAGCCGACCAGCCGGTTGAGCGCCTGGTTCGCGCCATCGCGCACGTAATTGTAGTTGCCGCTGAACAGCGCAATGCGGAGATCGGAAATGTCCATGATCGGCCCGCCTTAGGCCCGCTTTGATGCAAAAGCCAGTATTTGCGGGATTTGCACTCAACTTCCCCTTCGTCACCCCCGCGAAGGCGGGAATGACGGGTCATTGAGATGAGGGCCCGATCAGGCTTCCGCCGCGACCGGCTCGGGCGGCGGCAGCAGGCGGATGCGCGTCACGCGGCGCTCGTCGCCGTCGACGATCTCCAGCCGCCAGCCGCTGTCATGCTCGAGCATGCGTCCGGGAGCTGGCACCTCGCCCGCCAGCATGAAGGCCAGCCCGCCCAAGGTATCGACCTCGTCGTCGATCTCGCCGAGCGCCGCATCGACCAGCTTGGCGACATCGGCGAGTTCAGCGCGGGCATCGGCCTCCCAGGCGCCGTTCTCGCCGGGCGTCACCAGCGTTTCGGGCTCGTCGTCATGCTCGTCCTCGATATCGCCGACGATTTCCTCGACCAGATCCTCGATCGTCACCAGCCCTTCCGTGCCCGAATATTCGTCGATGACGATCGCGAGGTGCGTGCGCGTCTGGCGCATCTCGGCGAGCAGGTCGAGCACGCCCATGGTTTCGGGCACGAAACGCGGCTGGCGGATCAGATTTTCCCAGCTGTCCGGGCGCGGGCCATCGGCGGCGATGATCGGGAAGACGTCCTTGATGTGCACCATGCCGACGATGTGATCGAGCGAGCCGTCATAGACCGGTACGCGGCTGTGCCCGTGCTCTGCAAAGATCTGGACCAGCGCGTCGAAGCTCGCGTGCCGGTCGATCGCGATGATGTCGCTGCGCGGCACCGCGACATCGTCGACATCATGCTCGCTGAAATGCAGCAGGTTGCGCAGCATCTCGCGCTCGATGCGCGACAGGTCGCCACGCGACGATGCACCATCGGCATCGTCATCATCCTCGTGCTCGTCGATCGCCTCTTCAAGCTGGGCGCGCAACGACTGGTCGTGTTGTTCTCCGAACAGCAGGGCCTTCAAGCCCCGCCATATTCGCCCCGAACCTTCGTCTTGTGCGGTGGATTTCCCCCCGCCATTACTGTCTCCGTCTGCCATGACTGGCTGAATCTTAACCCCGCTCTTGGATTTGATGGGAAGGCAGCATCTGAACTTGCACTGCTAATATGGATTGTCGATGCCCAGATTGGCAAGCGCTTTCACCTCCAGCGCTTCCATGATCTCCGCATCGGCCTCGTCGATATGGTCGTGCCCCAGCAGGTGGAGCATGCCGTGCAGCGCCAGATGGGTGGCATGGGCGCCAAGCGCAATGCCCTTTTCCTCCGCCTCGCGCGCGCAGGTCTGATAGGCGAGCATGATGTCGCCGAGCAGCACCTCGCCCCCAAAATCGTCGGCGCCGGTGTTCGCCAGCGCAGTGAAATCGTCGGGATCGATCATGGGAAAGGACAGCACATTGGTCGGCTTGTCCTTGTGCCGATAATCGCGGTTGAGCGCCTGCACCTCGTCATCGGTGCCGAAATGCACGCTGACCGAGACGGTGAACGGCGCGCTGGCGAGCGACCCCTGCGCGCTGACGGCCAATGCTGCGGAAATGGCGCGCGCGGCAAGCGCCTCCCAGTCGGTATCGCCGGGCCAGATGGGGGCGATGGAGGTTTCGGTTTCTATCATGGGGTTATCCCCCTCCGTTTGTCCCGAGCGAAGTCGAGGGACGTTGCGCTGCGTCCCTCGACTTCGCTCGGGACAAACGGGGAGGGGTTAAGTTCGTGCGGAACAAGGCGCCTCAACCATCCTTGCCCTCATAGGCCTCGACGATGCGCCCGACGATCGGGTGGCGCACCACGTCCGCCGCAGTGAAGCGCACGGTGCCGATGCCCTGCACGCCCTCGAGCCGCCCGACCGCATCGGCGAGCCCCGAGGCTCCGACGCCGCCGGGCAGGTCGACCTGCTTGGGGTCGCCGCAGATCACCATGCGGCTGTTCATGCCGAAGCGGGTGAGGAACATCTTCATCTGCGCCGGAGTGGTGTTCTGCGCCTCGTCGAGGATGATGAAGCTGTCCGCCAATGTGCGCCCGCGCATGAAGGCGAGTGGGGCGATCTCGATCTCGCCGCTGGCAATCCGCCGCTCGACCTGTTCGGCGGGCAGCGTGTCGTAGAGCGCGTCGTAAAGCGGGCGAAGGTACGGATCGACCTTTTCCTTCATGTCGCCGGGCAGGAAGCCCAGCCGCTCGCCCGCCTCGACCGCCGGGCGCGACAGGATCAGCCGGTTGACGGTGCCGGTGATCAGCTGGCTCACCGCCTGCGCCACCGCGAGATAGGTCTTGCCGGTGCCCGCCGGACCCAATGCGAAGATCACGTCGTCGCGCACCAGCGAGCGCATATACTCGGTCTGCGTCGCCGAACGCGGCACGATCGTCTTCTTGCGCGTGCGGATCATGATGCCGGGCGGCTCGGCTACTTCCGAACGCACGATGCCTTCCAGCGTGGGCTCTGCGGACATGGTGATCAGCGCATCGACCGCGCCCTCGTCGATATCCAGCCCCTGTTCGATCCTTTTGTGCAGGCCGACCAGCACGTCGCGTGCGCGCGCCGCGCTTTCCGCCTCGCCCTCGATCTGGATGCGGTTGCCGCGCGCCTGGATATACACGCCCAGCCGGTTCTCGATCGCCACCAGATTCTTGTCGAACTGGCCGAACAGCGGGCCGAGCAAGGTCGGCTCGTCGAACTCGACCCCGATCCGCGCCTTATTGGCGGGCTCGGGCCGATTGAACGGAAAGTCGCTGCCATAGACCGGAGACAGCTGCGTCGATTGCGGGTCGCGCTTGCCGCGAAACTTGGTCGAATCGCCGCCGCGTCCGCCGCTACCCTTCTTGTGCGCCATCAGGCCGCCACCAGTGCCAGCGGCTCGCCCGCCAGGCTGTTGGGTCCGGCTGAAACGATCTCGACCTCGATCAGGTCGCCGATCTTCGCGCTTTCGTCGGTCACGTGCACCGATTGCAGCCAGGGCGACTTGCCCACCAGCTGGCCCGGCTTGCGACCGGGGCGTTCGAGCAGCACCTTCATGCGCTTGCCGACGGTATCGAGGTTGAACGCGTGCTGCTGGGCATTGAGCAGGTCCTGCAGGCGCTGCAGCCGCTCGTCCATGATCTCGGGCGCGATCTGATCCTCCATATCGGCGGCGGGGGTGCCGGGGCGGGGCGAATATTTGAAGCTGAACGCCTGAGCGTAGTTCGTGTCGCGCACGATATCGAGCGTCGCCTGGAAATCGGCCTCGGTCTCGCCGGGAAAGCCGACGATGAAATCGCCAGACATCGCGATATCGGGCTTCGCGGCGCGGATGCGGTCGATCAGCTTGAGATAGCTCGCCGCTGTATGGCTGCGGTTCATCGCCTTCAGGATGCGGTCGCTTCCTGCCTGCACGGGCAGGTGAAGGTACGGCATCAGCTTGGGGATGTCGCGGTGCGCCGCGATCAGCGCGTCGGTCATGTCATTGGGATGGCTGGTGGTATAGCGGATGCGCTCGAGCCCCGCCATGTCGGCCAGCGCCTCGATCAGCCCTTCGAGCCCCTTGGCCCGGCCCCTGTCGTCCTGCCCGGTCCAGGCGTTGACGTTCTGGCCGAGCAGCGTGATCTCCTTCACCCCGGCTTCGACCAGCGCGCGCGCCTCGGCCACCAGATCGGCATAGGGGCGGCTGATTTCCGCGCCGCGCGTATAGGGCACCACGCAATAGGTGCAGAACTTGTCGCAGCCTTCCTGCACCGTCAGGAACGCCGATGGTCGCTGCTGGCGCGCGCGATCAGGCAGCGCGCCGAATTTGGTGGCTGCGGGCATGTCGGTATCGATCGCAGTTTCGCCGCGCCGCGCCTGCTCGATCAGCTCGGGCAGCCGGTGATAGGCCTGCGGTCCGACGACGATATCGACGCTGCGTGCGCGCTTTGCGATTTCCTCCCCCTCGGCTTGGGCGACGCAGCCTGCGACCGCGATCATCGGCTTCGATCCGTCCTCGCGCTTGAGGCGGCCGATGTCGGAATAGACCCGCGCCACCGCCTTTTCGCGGATATGGCAGGTGTTGAGGATGACGAGATCGGCCTCGTCACGACTTTCGGCCTGGCTCATGCCCTGCGCGGCGAGCATTTCGCCCATGCGCTCGCCGTCATAGACGTTCATCTGGCAGCCGAACGAGGTCACGAAATAGCGGCGGGGCGCGTCCCCGGCGGATTCGGGGGCGGGCACGGGGGATGTATCGATGCTGTGGGTCATGAATGCCAACGGCTATACAGCCGGTTCGCGCCCCAAGGAAGCACAAAGCGCCGCATCGATCCTCGCCCGCGCCTCGGCCGCGATCGCCTTGCGCCCCGGGAAATCGGCCGGACTGAACGGTTCGAGGAAATGCATCGTCACCCAGAAGCTGCCCTGCCGGGTGAACAGCCGCAGCGCATTGTTCGGCGCGGTTTCTTCGCCCACCCAGGCGATGTCATGCGCTTGGGCGCCGTAATCGAGATAGATCGGCTGGACGAGCACGCCGGGCGGCGGCGGATCGAGCACCTGAAGCAGCGGTGACTTGAACGGCAGCAGCTTGCTGCCATCGGTGGTGGTGCCTTCGGGAAAGATGGTGATCGCCCAGGTCTCGGCAAGCGCATCGCGCAGCTCGTTGATCTGACCGGCAATGCCGAGCCGGTTGGTGCGCGAGACGAACACGGTGTCGTTGAGCTTGCACAGCCAGCCGATGACGGGCCAGCTCTTGATCCCGTCCTGCGCCACAAATGCACTGCCGTTGCGCCCGGCAATGACCGGAATGTCGAGCCAGCTCAGATGATTGGCAATATAGAACACATCGCGCTTGAGCGGGGTGCCGACCACGCGGACCTTGGCCCCGCACGCGCGCCCGACGCCGCGCAGGAACAGCTTGGGCCAGGGATTGGAGAGCCGAAGGGCGCGCCAGACATAATAGAGCGGCACGCAGACGATCAGCATCAGCACGATCAGCAGCACGCGCAAGGCAAGCCGGACGCGCCCGATCAGCCCCGGATCGCGCCAGTGCAGATGCGCCATGTCGGGCGTATCGGGATAGAGCGGCGGCGGCGGTGCGGGCGCCGGGCTGGCCTCGCTCATGGAAAGGCTCAATCCTTGCGGTCGAGCGCGACGCCGTAAAGCTCCATGCGATGGTCGACCAGCCGATAGCCAAGTCTCTCGGCGATCAGCTTCTGCAGCGCCTCGAGCTCGGGGTCGACGAACTCTAGCACCTTGCCGGTCTCGACATCGATCAGATGGTCGTGATGCGCTTCGGGCGCAGCCTCATAGCGCGCGCGGCCATCGCCGAAATCGTGCCGGTCGAGAATGCCGGCCTCTTCGAACAGCCGCACGGTGCGATACACGGTCGCGATGGAGATGCGCGGATCGATGGCCGAGGCACGTTCATGCAGCCGCTCGACATCGGGATGATCATCGGCTTCGGACAGCACGCGCGCGATCACGCGCCGCTGATCGGTGATCCGCAGACCACGATCGGCGCACAACGCCTCCAGGTCGATTTTCTGGCGCATGCTGCCCCTTTTGCAATGCCGTTGCTGGTTGAGGCCAGTCCGCCGCATGGTGAAAGGCGATGGCTGGCGGGCGCCGGGACAGGTCCCTTGCGCCTTCCAGCCAATTTATCGTGCCATGCCGCAAATGCAACCGCTCGCGATGCCGGATGGCTCCGGATCAGCGATTAGCTGCCGCTGCGCCGGCTTGGCCCCAGGATTACTTGCCTGTCCGCTTGCCAGGCTTGCGGCCCAGGCCGATCTTCTTGGCGAGCTCGCGGCGGGTCGCGGCGTAATTGGGTGCAACCATCGGGTAATCGGCGGGCAGGTTCCAGCGCGCGCGATATTCCTCGGGCGTCATGTTGTAGTGGGTCATCAGATGGCGCTTGAGCATTTTCAGCTTTTTGCCGTCTTCCAGACAGATGATGTAATCCGGCTTGACCGACGCGCGTACGGAGACTGCGGGTTCGGGCAGCTCGGGTTCGGCCGCGGCTTCTCCGGGCGTCAGGCTATTCAGCGCGCGATGAACATTTTCGATCAGGCCGGGAATATCGGAAACCGACACGCTGTTGTTGCTTACATGCGCAGCGACAATATCCGCCGTGAGCGTAATGAGCGTTTCACGCATATCAAGTTCTGCTTCTGCCATCGTCCTACATCCCTTTTTCTTGTTCTAGTGTGCGACTTCTAATCCCGCAAAGTGGCAGGGCACCGGCGGTATGCAAGGGCAAATCATCCCCGTCAATAGCTAAAGTCTATCACAAAAAACGGATAGTGAATGCTAACATTTTTGGCAGATAAATGCGATTCTATTTTTTACAAGTCGAGCGCTAATGTGAGTGCATCGTAGTGATGACTACCGGCGCCTTTGTAGTAACCTTTCCGTAAACCTACGGATTGAAAGCCGAATTTTGAATAAAGATGAATGGCAGGGTTATTTGACCGCATTTCGAGATGGAGTCGCGACACGCCGGCTTGACGCGAATTTTCAACCACTTGATTCAGGAGTGTGGTCGCAGCGCCAAATTGACGCCAATTTGGGGCGACCGCGATCAGCAAGAGTTCTTCTTCCTCTGCCACGCGCCGGGTCATGGCAAAACCGACCGGCTCGCCTGCCGTGTCTGGCGTCGTGGGGGCAATCTCGAGCAGCAGCACATGCGTGAGCGGCATCGCCAGCATCGACCGGGTCTGGCTGTGGTTCCAGGCCTCGCCATAGAGCGGATCGAACGCCTGCTGCATGATGTGCATGACGGGTCCGATCGCATCTTCTGCCGCCAGTCCGGCGAGGAGCTGAAAGGCCGGAGCCGCACGCGGAGCGAATGGGTCGTCCTGGGCCATGGTCAGCCAGTGCCCTGCAAGGCCATCGGCTTGGCATCGGCGCCGCGACCATAGACCGGATCGGCCGTCAGCCCGCGCGATGGTGCAGGCAGCAACAGCGCGCGTCTGGCATCGGGCAGCAGCGTCAATGCCACCCCGTGACCGCGCGCGGCCACCAGCGGCTCGGCCATGCTGCCAGCCACCAGGTCGTGCACGCACGCCGCGCTTGCCGCCTCGGGCGGGAGCGAGCCGAGCGCGCTCAGCGCTGCGCCGTCGCGCGCGAAGCTCTGGACGAAATATTCGCCATGGCCGCCGGTCATCACGACATCGAGTGCCTGGGCGTCGGGATGCGCCTCGAACGCCATCGCGGCGACCAGCGAATGGGTCGAATAGCCGTTTACCGGCACGCCCCAGGCAAGGCCCAGCGCGCGTGCTGCCGCCAGGCCCACGCGCACGCCGGTAAAGCTGCCCGGGCCGCAATTGACCAGAATCGCCCTGGCGCGGCCGCGATCGGGCAGCGCGGCGATCATCGGGACCAGCCTTTCGGCATGGCCGCGGCCCATGACTGCATGGTCGCTGGCGATCAGCTTGGAATCCTCGAACAACGCCACCGAACAGGCTTCGGTCGCGGTATCGATGACCAGCAATGTTTCACGATCGGGCAGCATACCCGATGGCCGCTAGCTGATTGTGTTGAACCGGTCAAAACCCGGACGCGGGCTGCGACCGAAAATCGTCGACGGGTCGCCATAGCCCAGCGTCGAGATGAAGTTCGACTTCACATGGGGCTGGTCGGCGAAGAAGGCCTGGTCGACCGCGGCATTGTCGAACCCCGACATCGGACCGGTATCGAGCCCCAGCGCGCGCGCCGCGAGGATGAAATAGGCGCCCTGCAGCGAGGAATTGCGCAACGCCGAGATGCGGCGGAATTCGGCCTTGTCATCGCCGGTGAACCAACTGCGCGCATCGGTGTGCGGGAAGAGTTCGGGCAAGAGCTCGTGGAATTCCAGGTCCATGCCGATGACGACGCTGACTGGCGCGGCCAGGATCTTCTTGGCATTGGCTTCCATGCAGCAGGCGGCGAGCTTCTGCTTGGCCTCGTCGGACACGCACCAGACTAGACGCGCGGGCAGCATGTTGGCCGAGGTCGGGCCCATCTTCATCAGGTCCCAGATGGCGTACAGCTGTTCTGTGCTCACCGGCTGGTCGGTATAGCCGTTATAGGTGCGCGCGGTGCGGAACAGCTGGTCAAGCGCGGCATCGTCGAGCGGTGCGGACATGGGAGAGCTTTCTGGGTCTGGGGAGGAAGAGAAGCCGTCAGGCGGCGCGGACTTCGGTCACTTCGGGCACATAATGCTTGAGCAGCGATTCGATGCCGTGCTTGAGCGTCGCGCTCGACGAGGGGCAGCCCGAACAGGCACCCTGCATCTGCAGATAGACCACGCCCTTGTCGAAGCCGCGATAGACGATGTCGCCACCGTCATTGGCGACGGCAGGGCGCACGCGCGTCTCGATCAGTTCCTTGATCTGCGCGACGATATCGGCGTCCTCGGGATTGCTCGGCCAGTCGGAATCCTCGGGCGGGACCGAGATGCCCGCAGCGCTGGCGGCGCGGAACAGCGGCATGTCGGCGGAGAAATGGTCGAGCAGCACCGAAAGCACGTCGCCCTTCAGGCTCGACCAGTCGGTGCCGGGCCCCGACGTCACCGAGATGAAATTGTGGCCAAAGAACACGCCGGTGACATCGCCCAAGCTGAAGATCGCTTCGGCCAGTGGCGACGCTTCGGCCTCTTCGGGCGAGGCGAAATCGCGGGTGCCCATTTCCATGACCGTGCGTCCGGGCAGGAACTTGAGCGTGGCGGGGTTGGGCGTGGTTTCGGTCTCTATCAGCATGCAGGCTATCTGGTGCAGCGCAGGGCCGGGCGCAAGGCCGATTTTGTCGATGCCCCCTGCATCGCTGCGCATGCCATATTCACTGGCCAGTCAGGATGGCGCTGCCTATACATCGGCGCATGACCTTTCCCCTGATGCGCTGTGCGCCCGTGGCCGCTGCTCTGGCGGCGCTTTCGCTGGTAATCTCCCCGCCGCTGCTCGCCAATCTGCCCGGCGAACCGGTCGCCAGCGGCAAGGATGCCAATGGCAAGCCGCTGCGTCCGCCCAATCTGGAGCCGGGCGAAAAGACCCCCTGGCTGTACAAGGGCAGCAACGTGCCGGTCGACAAGGGCTGGACTTTCGGCGAGCTGAGCAACGGCGTTCGCTACGCCGTCCGCCGCAACGGCGTGCCGCCGGGCCAGGTGGCGATCCGCGTGCGCATCGATGCCGGGTCGATGATGGAGACCGATCCCGAACAGGGCTATGCGCACCTGCTCGAGCATCTGACCTTCCGCGGCTCCAAATATGTCCCCGATGGCGAGGCGATCCGCATCTGGCAGCGGCTGGGCGCGAGCTTCGGCAGCGACAGCAATGCCGAAACCACGCCGACGCACACCGTCTACAAGCTCGACCTGCCCGCCGCGACCCCCGCAGGGCTCGACGAGAGCATGAAGATCCTGTCGGGCATGATCCGCGAGCCGGGGCTCACCGCAGATGCGGTCAAGGCCGAGGTGCCGGTGGTGATGGCCGAATTGCGCGAACGGTCGGGCGCGCAGGTGCGCGTCGGCGATGCAACCCGCAACCTGTTCTTCGCCGGGCAGAAGCTGGCCGAACGCTCCCCCATCGGCAAGATCGAGACGCTGAACGCGGCGACGTCCGAGGCGGTGCGCGCCTTTCACCAGCGCTGGTACCGGCCCGAGAACACCGTGATCTCGATCGCGGGCGATGTCGATCCGGCGACGCTCGAACAGCTGATCAAGACCTATTATGGCGACTGGAAGGTTGCCGGAAAGCAGGCGCCCTATCCCGGTTTCGGTGCGCCTGATCCCAAGCTTCCGATCGCGCGAACGATCGTCGAGCCGGGCTTCCCCTATCTCATCAGCATGGCGATCCTGAGGCCCTGGAAGCCGGTCAACGACACGATCGAATATAACCAGCAGCTGCTGATCGATCTGGTCGCGACCCAGCTGATCAACCGCCGACTCGAAGGTCGGGCGCGCGGCGGCGGCAGCTTCCTGCAGGCGCAGGTCAACCAGGAGGATGTCAGCCGTTCGGTCGATGGCACGTTCATTTCTGTCGTGCCGATCGGTGACGACTGGCAGGCGGCGCTCGCCGATGTGCGCGGCGTGCTCGCCGACGCGCTCGCCACCCCGCCGACGCCCGAGGAAATCGCGCGCGAGATGGCCGAGTTCGATGCCGCGCTGGCGGTGCGCGTCGAAAGCGCCGCGACCGAGGCGGGGGCCAAGCAGGCCGACGA
>NZ_LSIS01000176.1:0-3463 GCF_001556365.1 Blastomonas sp. CCH1-A6
TGGGACTTTAGCGGGGCGGGGGACGGATTGACTGTTTGTTCCTTTTTTGTTCTAAAGCCGCAGGTCAGTGCCGACGTGAGTTTTGCGGGGTATCCCGGTTCGCTTGACTGCCCCCATGAACAAAGAAGGAGTGCTTGGCTCCTTCTTTGTTCCGCTATAGGACTGAGGCGGGAGTATCTAATTTGGCCAAGAATTCTCGAATAGAATGGACTACGCACACGTTTAACCCTTGGTGGGGGTGTGTGAAAGTGTCTCCCGCGTGCAAGCATTGCTATGCCGAAGCATGGGCAAAGCGCGTGGGAAGTCGCGTGTGGGGGATCAAAGCGGAACGACGCTTTTTCGGTGATAAGCATTGGGCGGAGCCGATTAAATGGGATACCGCTGCCGCTGAGGCAGGGGAGCGCCCGCGGGTATTCTGCGCATCGATGGCAGATGTCTTCGAGGACCGGCGCGATCTGGATGACGCCCGCCTACGCCTATGGGAGCTAATTGAGGCAACGCCAAATCTCGATTGGCTTCTGCTAACCAAGCGGCCTGAACTGGTTCGCAAGATGGTTCCTTGGGGGCAGAGTTGGCCGACAAATATTTGGCTTGGAACAACAGTTGAGGACCAGGAATGGGCCGAGGAGCGATTGCCACACCTCGCCGAGATTCCCGCCGCTGTGAGATTCATCTCTGCTGAGCCGTTACTGGGGCCATTGAATATATCTCGTTGGCTCGGCGAGCATATCGATTGGGTCATCACAGGTGGCGAGAGCGGACCGAAAGCGCGGCCGTCCAGCCCGAGTTGGTTTCTGGATCTTCTCAATCAGTGCATGGCCTCCGAGGTGCCGTTCCATTTCAAGCAATGGGGCGATTGGGCGCCAGGGCAAGGTCTGAATCTCGCCAAAGCACGAGCGAGCCACGCGGCTGATGGCACTATGATGCTTCGCGTAGGTAAGAAGGCCGCAGGTCGTGTCCTTGATGGGGCGATATGGGACGGCTTGCCGAAGGCGAGGTCAGCCTGAGTTCGTCACCGATGCTATTTGATGCGTCGGAGATTCCGACGATCAAAGTCGCGCCCGAGAAGAACTTCCAGTCCCTTCGACATCCACTATGGACCGAGAACAAAGCTCGGCTGATCCAGGAATATATTAAACTCTTTACTTATGTGACCAAACACGGAGCTTACATCGACGGTTTCGCAGCTCCGCAAAGGCGGGAACGAAGCGACCTTTGTTCGGCTAAACTGGTTCTGGAAGCTGAACCGCAGCGCGTCCGGGAGCTGTGGTTATGCGACATCGATTCGAAAGGGATCGCATTACTGCACGAGATCAAAGCTACGCATGAAAGCAAAGGACGCCGCATTCATGTAATGGAGGGTGACTTCAACACCACCGTCTCCACAATTCTTGCATCCGGGCGGATAACTGAGCGAACAGCGACTTTCGCGTTGCTCGATCAGCGCACTTTTGAATGTGCTTGGTCAACTGTGGAGGCAATTGCTCGACACAAGAAGGGCACGAAGATCGAGATATTCTACTTCCTTGCCACGGGGTGGATTGATCGATCGATTGCTGCCGTTCGACGGGAGGCCACGGCTGCGCGTGTCGAACGCTGGTGGGGGCGTTCAGATTGGCGAACGCTTCGAGGGCTGCAAGGCGTTGAACGTGCTAACCTGCTTGTTCAACGGTTCAAGGCCGAGCTTGGCTATGCTTTCGCCTACCCCTATGCGATCCACGATGCACGGCAAGGCGGTCGCACCATGTATCACATGGTCCATGCGACCGATCATCCCGAAGCCTCGCCGCTCATGCTCCGGGCATACCGGAAGGTTTCTGGACGGAGCGATTGGGATAGGCCGACCACGCAACTTGATCTGGATGCTCACTGGTCGGAATTCACAGAAGGCGAATAGAGCTTACGGAAAGGATACGAGCACTTTGTCGCTAAAAGATCGTTCCCCTTTGACCATGCGCCGCTTTTCGGCCGGCGGGTCGGCAATGATCCGACCCTCGGCTTCCATATCGCTCAATACCTTCTTGTAATTTCGCGAGATGTAGCGCGTGCCGACATGATGCTCGCGATAAGCATCGACCATGCGCAGCTTGCGGCCGTGGAACCGCTCAGCAAGATCGTCGGCCAACAATTCTAGCGGACGGGCAAGAGAGAAGAGCAACGGGCAGCGTTCATCGGCGGGTGAATATTCGAAGGAAGGCACGCCCTGATCCTCGGTCGAACTGGCACGTGCCATGATGTCCTTCATGATCTCGTAGCCCAAAATATTCTTCGTTACGAAAATGAGTGCATGGGATGTCCGGCTGCCGTCTGCGCGCCTGAAACGGAATGGGAGGATGTATTGGGCACCAAGCTCCTTGAGCGCCTGCGACAATTCTTCCAGCACGAATGCCTCACGGTCGGCTGGTCCCATGCCAGTCAGGATTGTCCTCATCCTATCAATCCGCTGCTCGCCGAAAAGTGCATTCATATGCGAGCGCACTGTGTCGTTGTTAATGCCTGCATTAATACGAGAATAGTTGAAGAAGAAAACACAATCGCAGCCCCAATCCTTTACCACCGATTGGATGATACCGCGCGATAATCCTTTGTAACCAAACGGGTCGATGAAAGAGAATGTCGGGCAGAGCCGAGATCGTTCGAACATCTTCTGCGCGTCATCACCCACTTCGGAACAGAACGCCTGTGGCTGATGCACCAGCGATTCCCGACCAGGTAGTTCTTCTATCGCTTGACGAAGCGACTGCACATTGTCGGGATCAGAATCGTTAAACATGGTCACAAGCAGCCGAGCCAGCTCTGGTTTTTGAATAGCGCGTTCCAGAACCAGCAGCGGGGTGGATTTTGCGCCGTCCTTATAGCGCCCTGGCCCAGCAAAAAGGTCGATATAGGCGATTTTCTCGATCCCATTATATCTTTGAGCATTGCCAATCATGACATCCGCCCATGCGTTGAAATATTTAGCAACGATCTCTGCCTTCACAGCAGATTGCTCGCGCTGCTCTTCAAAAAAGCCGTTTGCCACCGCGAATCCTCAGAAAATGGAACGGTACGTTAGCCCAAAGCGGAGGCGATACAAAGAGGGAACAACTGTGCATCTGCTGGGCTGTTGGCAAGTTAGAGGCTCGGCGGACTCTTGAGGAAATGCTGACCGGCCGTTCCACAGGTGCGCGGCCAAAATACGCTATTCCCTGTATTTCTACGCCAGACTTTCCTCCATAATAACAGTTACTTGATTTGGTGTCCGGCACGCATCGACTTCGATGCCATGTCGGCAACCAAAATCCTCTGGGGTCAGGTCTTCGCGGTCTTCCTGATCGTGCTCGCCGCCGTGTGGGCCGCGACGCAATGGACCGCCGCGGCGCTGGGCTATCAGCCCGAGCTTGGGTCGCCCTGGTTCGTGGCTTTCGGCTGGCCGATCTATCCGCCGCCGGCCTTCTTCTGGTGGTGGTTCTCGTTCGACGCC
>NZ_LSIS01000177.1:0-14252 GCF_001556365.1 Blastomonas sp. CCH1-A6
CCCGCCGCATTTGAGCCCCACGACCAATGCACCCAGCGGCAGCGGTTCGCGCTGCGCCTGCGCTGCCTCTGCCACCATCGCATCGATGATCGCGCCCGCTTCGGCCAGCTCGTCCCCCGCCGCCTGCGACGACAGGCTGCGCACCTTGGCTCGTGCGGACGGCGGGATCGCGTCGATCAGCGCCGCGAGCTGGTTCGATTCGCAGCCCAGTCCCAGCAGAAGCACGCCCGCCGCATTGGGATGCGCCGCCAGCCCTGCCAGCAGCGCGCGCGTGCCCGCCAGGTCGTCGCCGAGCTGCGAACAGCCGTGCGGATGCGGATAGGCAATGATGCCGTCGATCTTCCCGGCGCTGATCAGCGCGGCATGACGCTGCTCCGCCGATCGCGCGATCTGCTCGGCCGTCAAAGCGACACAGCCTACCGTCGGCAAAATCCAGATCTCGTTGCGCGTGGCTGCACGGCCATCCGCGCGGCGATAGCCCTGCCAGACCGACTCTTCGTCAAAGGTTGCGGCCCCGGTCGAAAGCGAAGCCCGGCCTGGCACATAATGCTCCTCGCCCACCAGCGCGGTCACCAGATTGTGGCTATGGACATGCTCGCCCGGTGCGATCGCGGCTGAGGCACGGCCGATCGGCAGGCCGTATTTTACCACGCGGTCGCCTGCCTGATGCGCCTTGAGCGAAAATTTGTGCCCTTGGGGAATGTCTTGGGCGAGTACATGACTGGCCCCCGCCAGCGCCACCTGTTCGCCCGCACGCAACGGACGCAATGCCACTGCCACCGTGTCTGCGGCGTGCACCTGCATCGCATCGGACATGTGGTGTTTCCCCTCGCGTCACGACTCTGGAACGGTCGTTCCGGATAGGCATAGCGTTATGGTAACCGGTGTCAATCCCGCCGGGATTGCGTTTGACGCAAACATGTGGCTAGGAAGTGGCATGCACTGACACCGGTGTAGCATCGCGAATGGGGGCAAGACGGACGTGGCCAGGGCAAAGGACGGCAAGCCGACGATCAACGATGTGGCCCGTCTGGCCGGGGTGTCGAAGAAGACGGTGAGCCGCGTCATCAACCGATCCCCGCTGCTCAACGCGCAGACGCGCGAAAAGGTCGAGGCGGTGATTGCTGAACTCGGCTATGTGCCCAATCCGCAGGCGCGCGCGCTGGCGCTGCGCCGCAATTTCCTGATCGGCCTGATCCACGACAACCCCAATGCGCAGATGGTGCTGGGCGTGCAGGAAGGCATATTGTCGGCGATCCGCGACACCGAATTCGCGCTGGTCGTCCGCCCGGTCAATCGCCGCTCGCCCGACATGCTCGACGATGTGCGCACGTTTCTGGACCAGCAGCGGCTGTTCGGCGTGCTGCTCCTCCCGCCGATTTCGGAAAATGACGCGCTCGCCCAACTGTGCGACGAACTTGGCGTCACCTATGTCCGGATGGGATCGGTGCGGCTGGACGAGGACGTGCACATGGTCGCGTCGAACGACCGCGAGGCTGTCGCCAAGGCCGTGGGCTATCTTATCGGCCAGGGGCATCGCCGCATCGGATTCGTTGCGGGCCCCGAAGGCTTCCGGTCTGCCGCAGAGCGCGCGCTGGGCTATCGCGACGCGCTCGATAGCGCAGGCGTTGCCATCGACGAGACGATCATGGCCGAGGGCAACTATACTTTCGAGACCGGGATCGCCGCGGGAGAAAAGCTGCTCGCCGCCTCGCCTCGCCCCAGCGCAATTTTCGCCAGCAACGACGAGATGGCCGCCGGTGTGCTGCACGCCGCGCGCAGCATCGGCATGTCGGTGCCCGAGGACCTGTCGATCATCGGCTTCGACGATACGGCGATCGCCGCGCACATCTGGCCACCGCTGACCACGGTGCGCTGGCCGATCCAGGCGATGGCCAAGGCCGCTGCGATCAAGCTGATCGCTCCGGTCGAGGCGCGCGATCAGCCATCCCATTTCCTGTCCGACCTGATCGAGCGCGCCTCCGTCGCACCGCTCTGAACCAATCCAACCACCCCGCAATAGAGCTTGCACCGATCAATGACACCGGTTACCAAGCGAGCCAATATTCCCCCGAACCCAATCGGGCCGGACTCGCCGAGCACCGCCGCCCGGACAGGAGAGACATGATGAAGATCGCCCTGATCACCGAGAACAGCCAGGCCGCCAAGAACGGCATCATCCACGAGGCGCTGACCGATGTCGCGGTGCCGCTGGGGCATGAGGTGTTCAACTACGGCATGTACACCGCCGAGGATTCGGCCTCGCTGACCTATGTCATGAACGGGCTCCTGACCGGCATCCTGCTCAATTCGGGCGCGGCGGATTTCGTCGTCACCGGCTGCGGCACCGGCATGGGATCGATGCTGGCGTGCAACGCGATGCCCGGCGTGTTCTGCGGGCTGGTGATCGACCCGACCGACGCCTTCCTGTTCGGCCAGATCAACGACGGCAACGCGATCTCGATGCCCTATGCCAAGGGCTTCGGCTGGGCGGCCGAGCTCAACCTGCGCGATTGCTATGCCAAGCTGTTCGACGGCGAGCGCGGCCTGGGCTATCCCAAGGAGCGCGCCGCGATCATGGCCAAGAACCGCGGCATCCTGAAGGACCTCAAGGCTGCGAGCTGCCATGACATGCTCACGGTGCTGAAGACGGTCGACCAGGATCTACTCAAGGCGGCGATCGCCGGTGAGAAGTTCGCCGAACTGTTCTATGCCAATTGCCAGGACGAGGCGATCGCCGACTATCTGCGCGGCCTTTCGGCCTAATCGACCCGGCCGACAGGGGAACGGAACCATGAGCCTATTCGACCTTTCGGGCCGCGTCGCAGTAGTGACCGGCGCCAATACCGGCATCGGCCAGGGCATCGCACTCGCACTGGCCGAGGCGGGCGCAGACATCGCCGCTGTCGGCCGCACGCCTGCCGAGGAGACCGCCGCCAAGGTGCGTGCGCTGGGCCGCCGGTGCGAGCTTGTCTCGGCGGATCTCGGCACCATCGCTCCGGTCCAGGCCGTGGTCGACCAGGTGCTCGAAGCGCTGGGCGGGCTCGATATCCTGGTCAACAATGCCGGCATCATCCGCCGTGCCGATGCGGTCGACTTTACCGAGGAAGATTGGGACGCGGTGGTCGACACCAACCTCAAGTCGGTGTTCTTCCTCAGCCAGGCGGCAGGCCGTCACATGATCGCTCAGCGCGAGGCAACGGGGCGGCGCGGCAAGATCATCAACATCGCCTCGATGCTGAGCTTCCAGGGCGGCATCCGCGTGCCGAGCTATACCGCGAGCAAGAGCGGCGTTGCCGGGCTTACCAAGCTGCTCGCCTGCGAATGGGCGGCCAAGGGCGTGAACGTCAACGCGATCGCGCCCGGCTATATCGCCACCAACAACACCGCCGCTCTGCAGGCCGACGAGACGCGCAACCGCCAGATCATGGAGCGCATTCCCGAAGGCCGCTGGGGCGATCCTGCCGATATCGGCGGCGCGGCGGTGTTCCTGGCGAGCAGCGCTGCAGACTACGTCCAGGGCCATGTGCTCGCGGTCGATGGCGGATGGCTCGCGCGGTGACGGGGCCGGTCGTCTGCTTCGGCGAGATGCTGCTGCGCCTTGCGCCTCCGGGCGCACGGATGATGGTCCAGGCGCAGAGCCTCGACATGGTCGTCGGTGGCGCCGAGGCCAATGTCGCTGCCGCGCTGGCCGCGCTCGGCCAGGAGGCGCGGATGGTGACGCTGCTGCCCAGCTCACCGCTGGGTGACAAGGCGAAGGCGGATCTTGGCGCGGCGGGCGTGGATACGCGCTTCATCGCGCGCGCAGACGGACGCATGGGTCTGTACTTTCTCGAGCCCGGCGCCGGCTTGCGCCCATCGTCGATCACCTATGACCGGGCAGGATCGGCCTTTGCCCTCGCCTCGCCTGATGCCTTACACCTGAAGGGAGCGCTCGAAGGCGCAGCCTTGCTCCACATGTCGGGTATCACGCCTGCGCTCGGCCCTGGCGGCGTCGCGCTGGCCGAGGCAGCGGTCGCCGCCGCGCAGGACGCGGGCGTGCCGATCTGCTTCGACGGCAATTACCGCGCATTGCTCTGGGACGCGTGGGACAGCGATCCGCGCGCGATCCTGACCCGGCTGGTCGGGGCGGCAAAGGTGCTCATCGGCAACCATCGCGACATCTCGCTGCTGCTCGGCAAGACGTTCTCCGGCGACGGCGCGGAACGACGCCGCGAGGCGGTCGAGGCCGCGTTCGATGCCTTTCCGAATCTCGAGCTGGTCGCCTCGACCGCGCGCCATGTCGTCAGCAGCGATCATCACCGCATCGCTGCGCGCGTCGACACCCGCGCCTCCAAGCACCAGACCGCCGAGATCGACGTCACCGGCATTGTCGACCGCATCGGCACCGGCGATGCCTTTGCTGCGGGCGTGCTGCACCAGTATCTGCACGGCGGCAACGCGCAAGCCATGGCCGAATGCGGGCTGGCGCTCGCCGCGCTCAAGCACAGCCTGCCCGGCGATTTCTGCCTGATCGGACCCGCCGAGCTTGCCGCTTTCTCGGCGCAAGGCGGCGATGTCCGGCGTTGAACTGACGCGCCGCGCGCTGATCGGAAGCGGCGCGGCGCTGATCGCGGCCCCTGGCCTCGCCCGCTCTGCCGACCCGCGCGTCGGTCGCTATACTGGCCTGCGCGAGAATGGCGTGCTTGCGTTCAAGGGCATCCGCTATGGCCGCGCCGAACGCTTTGCGCCGCCATCGCCCGAGCCCTGGGACGGCCCCGCCCTTCGCGCGCAGCAATTCGGGCCGATCGCCCCGCAGCGCGGCAATCCCGACCTTCCCCAATCAGAAGACTGCCTGTTGCTCAACGTCTGGACGCCCGAGGCGAACCCAAAGGCCAAGCGCGCGGTGATGGTCTATTTCCATGGCGGCGCGTACAGCAACGGCACCGTCACCGATCCACTGACGCATGGCCACCGGCTTGCGGCGCAGGGCGATGTCGTGGTGGTCACGGTCAATCAGCGGCTCAACGCCTTCGGCTATGCCTGGCTAAAGCCCTTTGGTCCGCGCTTTGCCGATAGCGGCAATCTGGGCCAGCTCGACCTGATCCTCGCGCTGCAATGGGTGCGGGATCACATCGCCAGTTTCGGCGGCGATCCGGCGCGGGTGATGGTGTTCGGCCAGTCGGGTGGCGGAGCGAAGATCGCGACATTGATGGCGATGCCGGCGGCACGCGGCCTGTTCCATAGCGCAGCGACGATGAGCGGGCAGCAGGTCACCGCGAGCGGCCCCGGCAATGCCTGGAAACGGACGCAAGCGCTGATGGCGGCGATGAAGCTCGCGCCCGATGACGTCGAGGGGCTGCGCACCGCGCCTGCCAGGGCCATCGTCGACGCGCTCACGGCCACCGATCCGGTGATCGGCGGGCCAGTCTATTTCGGGCCGGTGCTCGACATGACCAACCTGCCGCGCCACCCGTTCTGGCCCGTTGCCGCGCCGCAATCGCTCGCCATCCCGATGATCCTCGGCAACACCGCTCAGGAAACGCGCGCGTTCATCGACCCAAAGGGGCCGAAGCTCGAGGGGCTCGACTGGAGCAACATCGCACCGCGCATCGCCGCCGAGGTGAAGATCGATCTCGACCCCGAATGGGTCGTCGCCCGCTATCGCACGCAGTTCCCCGATTGGTCGCCCGAGCGACTGTTCTACGCGGCGACTACGGCGGGCCGGTCCTGGCCCGGCCAGGTCATCGAGGCGGATGAGCGTGCCAAGGCAGGCGCGAAAGCGACATGGGTCTACCAGCTCGACCGCCCCTCGCCGATCGATCCTGCGCGCGGTGCGGCGCATACCGACGACATTCCCTATGTCTTCGGCACATTGGATGCGCCGGGCAGCTATAGCGGCACCGACGCGCGCGCGCAGGCGACGCGCGACCTGATAATGAAGGCCTTCACTGGCCTCGCCAAGACCGGCAAACCTGGGCTGGAGAGCTGGTCTCCCTACACCCTGCCCGACCGCGCGACCCTGGTTGTCGGCGATGGCGCGGCGGCGCTCGTCAACGATCCCCGTCGGTTCGAGCGGGAGCTGTGGGCGACGGGGCCGTACATTCAGCCGGGCAGCTGACCGGTTCCTTGACCGGATAGGCGATGATCAGCGCGAGCGGCCTGTCGCCCCGCTGCCAGATGCCGACCACCGCGCCATCGTAGAGATAGGCGGTCATGCCGGGCCTGAGCGTCGCGCGCTGGCCGTCCGAGACCACCTCGCCCTCGCCGTCGAGCACATAATAGACTTCGTCATGCGCGATAGGATGTTCGCCGATCGCCGCGCCGATATCGAGCGTGCGGCGGCGGAACTCCATGCGGCGCGGCTGCGGCACATGGTCGCTGATCCGCCAGGCGGTGCTCATCCCGATCGCGCCATGCGGCGGCGGCTCGCGCTTGACC
The DNA here is from genome assembly GCF_001556365.1 of Blastomonas sp. CCH1-A6. NCBI lineage: Bacteria > Pseudomonadati > Pseudomonadota > Alphaproteobacteria > Sphingomonadales > Blastomonadaceae > Blastomonas > Blastomonas sp. CCH1-A6. The sequence goes on from NZ_LSIS01000177.1 coordinate 6,421, forward strand.
GTATCGAGCTCGTCGACGATCGCCATGGGCGGCGCAGCAGCGAGCAGCAGGGCGATGAGCGCGCTCATGGCTGGGTCGTCCGCATCTGCTGATCGCGTGTCGAAAGACGCTCCTGCGCCCCGCCCTTCTGGCCGGGATAGCGACCCGATTTCGGCGTCATCGTGTCGAGATTCCAGTCGGCCTCATTGAACGGGGCAAAGGCCGCCACCGGCGCGGGATAGCCGCCGACCTCGCTCTCGTCGTCAATGATGTCGCCGCGCCCTTCGGCGACGAAGAAAAGCACGCGGATGTCATCGGGTGCGCGGTCCCACGGGCGTGCGCCTGCAGTCTGCAGCAGCGATGTCTCGACCTCGCCCGAGGGCAGCACGGCATAGGCATCGATCCGCGCCAGCGGCGCCTTGGCGGTGATCAGCTTTGCGCGCGTCTCGCCATAGCGGCCGAACTGGGGCAGCGGATTGCCGTGGCGATCGACCGCGCGATTGTCCTTGCCGAAATAGGCCAGGTCCCCGTCGCCGCCGAGCATCAGGAAGGGCAGCCCCTCGTTGGTGTCGTTGCCGCCACGCATCACATTGCCGATCGCGGTGATCTCGCCGGTGACATATTCATGCCCCTGCCATTCGAGATTCATCAGGTTGTAGTGCACCGCGCGGTGGCCGGGATTGTAGATCAGATTGTTGATCATGGCCACCTGCGCCCCGCCCTTGACCAGCGGCGAGCGCTCGACATTGTGCGCCCAGACATTGCGGTAAAACATTATATTCGTTGCATTATCGTGGATCAGCGAGCCCTTGCTGTGCTCGCCCTTGGGGTGGCTCGAAACGGCCAGGCCCTCAGCCGCCAGATTGTCGCGGAACACGATATGGTGGCTGGTGCCCGCGCGCCATTGCTCGACCGTGTCGCCGGTGAAACGCGGGCCCGAAGCGGACATGTTCTCGTCCACGCCCCAGAGAAAGCTGCAATGCTCGACCACGACATTGTGCGCGGCGACCGTGGAGAAGGAATCGGCCTCCCAGCCCGACATGCGCGCCTGACCGTCGGCGCCGGTCATCACCCGGATGTGCGAGACGACCACATCGTGCGTGCGCAGATCAATGCCACCCTTGATGATCGTGATGCCCGGCGAAGGCGCAGTCTGGCCGGCGATAGTGAGATACGGTTCGCTGATTTCCAGCGTGCTGCGCCCGAGGTCGATCACCCCGCCGACCTCGAACACGACGGTGCGCGGCCCCTTGGCGGCGAGTGCCTCGGCCAGCGATCCCGGACCCGATTTGGCGAGTGTGGTGACGCGGATGATTCGCCCCCCTGCCCCGCCTTTCGTTGGATCGCCCGGGTGCGGCTCGGCGGCGGCATGGCTCAGGCTGGCCAGGGCAAAAGCCCCGATTATCGCGGCTTTCTGCAAGGTCTTGCGCATGGTTTCTCTCCCGTTGCCATGGTTATTGACAGAGCCGCAGCGAGAGGGCAATACATAATGACACCGGTTACCTTGGACGGTCAGCCTCACTGGCACGCTCCATGGATCATCGGAAAGAACAGCGATGCCCGCTCCGGCGAGGCCTCGGAAGTCGGGAGTCAGGGTGTCAGGGCGTATCGGATGCATGCTGCATCTTCTCCTTTGACACCGGTAGCAATTGCCTGAAATAAGGCGATCAGGAGGGGACAGACATGCGCCGTCAGAACACGCACCGGGCAACCGGCCATTCCATTTTCAAGGCGGCACTGCTCGCAGGGTGCGCGCTGGCCGCGACCAGCACCGCGCAGGCGCAGGTCGCCGAGGGCGAACAACCGACCACCGTCGAGGACGAAGCTCCGGCTGCGGACGAGATCGTCGTCACCGGCTTCCGCCAGTCGCTCGAAGCCGCGATCAACCTGAAGCGGACCTCGGTCGGCGCGATCGACGCGATCGTCGCCGAGGATATCGCCAAGTTCCCCGACCAGAACCTCGCGGAATCGCTGCAGCGCATCCCCGGCATCTCGATCACCCGTGACGCCGGCGAAGGCCGCGCGATCACCGTGCGCGGTCTGTCGAGCCAGTTCACCCGCGTCCGCGTCAACGGCCTCGAAACCGTCGCGACATCGACCGATGGCGCTTCGGCCAACCGCGACCGCGCGTTCGACTTCAACGTGTTCGCCTCGGAGCTGTTCAGCTCGATCGTTGTGCACAAGACCGCCGAGGCGAGCCTCGACGAAGGCTCGCTGGGTGCGGTGGTCGATCTCAACACCGGCAACCCGCTTGCGGCCAAGGCGGGCTTTACGGCGGTGGGCTCGGCTGTGGTCAGCTATAACGACCTGTCCGAATATGCCGGCCCGCGCCTCGCAGGGCTGCTGAGCTGGCGTAACGATGCCGGCACCTTCGGCGTGTCGCTTTCCGCGGCCTATCAGAAGACCCAGGTGCTCGAGCTCGGCAACAACACCGTGCGCTGGGCGCAGGCGCGCTTCGACTCGGTCAACGGCACCCCCTGCTTCCAGCAGAGTGCGACGAACACGACCCCGGTCCGCAACGCTGGAGGCGTCTATGTGAATGGCCGCAACGCGGCTTGCGACCAGGCGGCGTTGTCCTTCCACCCGCGCATCCCGCGCTATGGCGAGGTGAAGCACGATCGCGAGCGTCTGGGCATTACCGGATCGATCCAGTTCGCGCCGACCGACATGACCAAGTTCTCCATCGACGGACTGTTCTCGCGCTTCAACAGCGACCGGCGCGAGCGCTGGGGTGAGGTGCTGTTCCGCTCGAACGAGCGCTCGATCGACGTCATCAACCCAGTTTACGACGCCAACAACAACATGATCAGCGGCACGTTCAACGATGCCTGGGTCCGCACCGAACATTATCTGCGCGAAAGCACCACCGAATTCTATCAGGTCGGCGGCACCTGGGATCAGGACCTGTCGGACAGCTTCCGCTTCACGCTGCTGGGCGGCATCTCGAAATCGACCGCCGACATCCCGGTGGAAACGACCATCGTGTTCGATGACCGCGATGCGCAGGGCTATAGCTACGACTATACCGACATGAAGCGTCCGAAGCTGACCTTCGGCACCAGCGTCACCGATCCGGCCGTGTTCCAGCTCGCCGAAATCCGCGACCGTCCCTCCGAGATCGTCAACCAGTTCAAGACCGCGCAGCTGCGCACCGAATGGGACGTCACCGAAGACTTCACGGTCAAGGCGGGCGTGATGTGGCGCCGGTTCGAATTCGACACCGTGGCGTTCACCCGCGATACCGCGGTCTGCGGCAATGGCGGCCTGGACCGAGTGCTGGGCACGATCACCTGCTCGCCCACCAGCCTGTTCGGCCCGACCGCCGTCTATGGCTTCCCGGTGACGGCGCAGCTTTCCGAGCTGTTCCAACTGGGCAATGCCGGTCAACCGGCGGGCAATACGAACAGCTGGCTGGTCCCCAATCTCGATGCGACCACCGAATTCACCAAGCTGTACAGCCGCCCGCTGGCGCTGGACGCGGGCAACAATCGCGGCGTGCAGGAAACCACCAAGGGCGGCTATCTGCAGTTCGACGCCAAGGGCGACATTTTCGGACTGGAATATGCGTTCAACGGCGGCATCCGCTATGTGAAGACCGAACAGTCGTCCTACGGCCTGGTCGGCGCGGTGGAAGCGACGATCGAGCGCAGCTATGACGACTGGCTGCCCTCGGCCAATATCGCCTTCTTCCCGACGCAGAACCTGATCATCCGTGCTGCTGCGGCAGAGGTGATCACCCGCCCGACGCTCGGCTCGCTAACTCCCGGCGGTTCGGCTGACGGCTTCAACTTCCGCGTCAACAGCGGCAACCCGTTCCTCGAGCCGTTCCGCGCGACGAACTATGACCTCGCGATCGAATGGTATTTCGCACCTCAGGCGCTGCTCTCGATCGCCGGGTTCATCAAGAACGTGGACAGCTTCACCCAGACAGCGGCGATCACCGAGGCAACCTTCGCGCAGACCGGCCTGCCGGTTTCGGTGCTCAACCCCTCCTCGCCTGCCGCTCTCAACCCGGCGCTGCTGACGCAGCCAATCTGGACGCTGACCACTCCGGTCAACGGCACCGGTGCGAAGCTCAAGGGCGTGGAAATCGCCGCGCAGATCCCGTTCAGCGCCTTTACCGACGGGTTCTTCGGCAATTTCGGGATCCTTGCCAACGCGACGTTCATCGACAGCAATGCCGATTTCATCGTGCAGGGTCCGGCCACCACGCCCGGTGGCGCGCTGGTCAACGTGACCCGCAGGGCAGCGCTCGCCAACGTGTCGAAGCGTTCCTACAACGGTACCTTCTATTATGACGACGGCAAGTTCTCGGCGCGCGTGATGGGCACCTATCGCAGCCGCTGGCACGAAGGCGCGAGCGGCACCGGAAACATTCTCGAGGGCTTTGGCAGCCAGTTCAACCTCGACGCCTCGATCCGGTACAAGTTCACCGAATGGCTCGAAGTCTCGCTGGAAGGCAACAACCTGACCGACACCTATCGCTATCGCTTTACCGATTTCGATGCGGACCGGAACTACGAGAACAACCATTTCGGCCGCACCTTCTTCCTGGGTGCGCGCTTCAAATACTGATCACAACCGGGGCGGCGGTTCGCCGCTGCCCGACCGAACGCAAGAGGAGCCGCCATGCCGATCGATCGCCGATCCCTCATGGTGGCTCCGCTTGCGTTGGGCCTAGCGAGCCTCGCGAAAGCACAGACGCCGGTACCTCAGGTTCCAGGCGGTTCGCTGCCCCCCGGTCTGCCCCAGCCGTCCGAGACCATCGATCTGTGGCCCGGCGGCGCGCCGGGTTCTCCCGCGAAACCGCTCGTCGAGACCGTGCAGGAGCGCTCGACCGACCGGTTGGTCACCGACCGCGCGGTGTTCGGTATTTCCAGACCCCGCATGGCCGTGTTCCGGCCCGACCGGCCCAATGGCGCAGCGGTGCTGATCACGCCGGGCGGCGGCTATCGCTGGGTGGTGGTCGACAAGGAAGGCTATGAAATGGGCCGCTGGCTGGCAGCGCGCGGCTTTACCGCCTTTGTGCTGTTCTACCGGCTACCCGGGGAAGGCTGGGCCACGGGACCCAATGTCGCGCTGGCCGATGCGCAGCGGGCGATGCGGCTTATCCGCCACCGTGCCCGCGATTTTGCAATCGATCCGGAACGCGTTTCCGCGATGGGCTTTTCCGCCGGAGGACATCTGTGCGCGGACCTCTCCACGCGCTTCGATGCGAAAGCCTATGAACCCGTCGATGCTGCCGACACGCTTTCGGCCAGGCCGCATAGCGCCGCGCCGATCTATCCGGTGATCTCGATGACCCCGCCCGATGCGCATCCCGGCTCGCGCGACCTGCTGCTCGGCAAGACGCCGACGCCAGCGCTCGAAGCCGCGCATTCGCCGCATCGCAACGTGCCGACCAACGCCCCGCCCTTCTTCCTGCTGCATGCCGAGGATGACGAGGTGGTGCCGGTCAACAACGCATTGCTGCTGCGCGCGGCGCTGAAGGACAAGGGCGTGCGCGTCGAGACGCATCTGTTCGAACATGGCGGGCACGGGTTCGGGCTGCGCAAGGCCATCGGCAAGCCGGTCGAGGCCTGGCCCGAATTGTGGCGCGCCTGGGCGCGGACCACGGGCTTGGCGCTATGACCCGCCGCTCGCTGAAATTCAGCCGCCGCGGCGTGATGGCCGCGGGTGCGCTTTCGACATTGGGGCTTGCAACATCTCTGCCCGCAAGCCCCTCCCCGGCGCCGAAACCCTCCCCAGGCTGGCGCCGGGGTCTGGACCATCAGCGGATTGCCGATCTTAGCGATGGCCGCTTTCTCAACCCGGTGCTTTCGGGCGACCGGCCCGACCCTGCCATCCTCAAGGACGGCGAGGATTATTACCTCACCTTTTCGAGCTTCGAATCCTATCCCGGCCTGCTGATCTGGCATTCGCGCGATCTGGTGAACTGGCAGCCCCGAAAGCCGGCGCTGACCCGCAATATCGGATCGGTCTGGGCGGTCAGCCTTGAAAAGCACAAGGGCCGCTACTTCCTCTACATTCCGGTCAAGGCCAGCCCGCAGAACGACATCTACGTGATCTGGGCCGACCATATCGACGGCCCGTGGTCCGATCCCGTGCCGCTGGGTCTGCACAAGCATATCGACCCCTGCCATGCGGTGGGCGAGGACGGATCGCGCTGGCTGTTCCTCTCGGGCGGCGACCGGGTGCGGCTATCCGATGACGGTATGCGCGTCATCGGCGAGGTCGAGCATGTCTACGATCCATGGCGCTATCCCGAGGAATGGGATGTCGAGGGCTTCGCACCCGAGGGACCGAAGATTCACCATATTGGCAATTGGTTCTACATGATTACCGCTGTCGGAGGGACAGCGGGGCCTCCCACGGGCCATATGGTGATCGCAGCCCGCTCGCGTTCGATCCACGGCCCGTGGGAGCAGCACCCCGACAACCCGCTGGTGCGCACGACCGACATCCGCGAGGCGTGGTGGTCGCGTGGTCATGCCAGCCTGGTCCAGGCACCGGACAAAAGCTGGTGGAGCCTGTATCACGGGTTCGAGAACGGCTATTGGACGCTGGGCCGTCAGTGCCTGCTCGATCCGGTCGAATTCACGCCCGACGGCTGGTTCCGCATGACCGGCGGTGACCTGTCCGCACCGATTGCCAAACCCGGGGGTGGCGAGGCTCTGCCGCACGGCATGGCGCTGTCTGACGATTTCGGCACGCTCGCGCTCGGCACCAAATGGTCGTTCTTCCGCCCCGACCCGGACGAGAGCAGCCGCGCCCGCGTCGCGGACAACACGCTGTTTCTCAAGGGCAAGGGCCTCGCCCCCTCTACCGGATCACCGCTGCTGGTGATCGCGGGCGACACTTCGTACCGGTTCGAATGCGATATCGAGCTTGCCCCGGGCGGCACGGCGGGACTGGTGCTGTTCTATGACGACAAGCTCTATGCGGGGCTCGGCTTCGATGCCGAGCGCTTCGTGACTCACCAGTACGGCATCGAGCGCGGGCGTCCCGCCAACCCGCACGGCCGCCGCATGCGCATCCGGGTGACCAACCGGAAGCATATCGTGAGCTTCCACACCTCGGGCGATGACGGCAGGACCTGGCTGAAATTCGACCGGGGCATGGAAGTCTCGGGCTATCACCACAATGTCCGCGGCGGCTTCCTGATGCTCCGCCCAGGGCTCTATGCCGCCGGCCCCGGCGAGGCGAAGTTCCGCGACTTCCGCTTCACGGCGCTGGGGGATTAGCCGAGCCCGGCAACCGCGCCGGCCAGCCAGTCCGCAAACAGCCGCGCGCGCGGACGCACCCGCCTGCCCTCGGGAAAGATCACCCAGATATCGTTGCCCCCCAAGGTCCAGCCGGGCAGCAGCGGGACCAGTTCGCCCATCGCCAGACTGGCCCCCACCATGCGGTTGGTGACCATCGCGATCCCCATCCCCGCCAGCACCGCTGCGCGCAGTCCTTCGGCAGAGTTTACCCGCAGGATCGGATCGGCGGGATAGGCCGAGCAGCGCTCGCCAACCTTTTCGAAGGTCCAGGCCTCGCGACTGTCGAAAGACGTGAAGCTGATGATCCGGTGCCGCACCAGATCGGCGGGATGCGCTGGCGTGCCGTGCGCGGCCAGATAGCCCGGCGTCGCCACCAGCATCCGGCTTGCGCTGTCGATCCGGCGCGCGAGCAGGCTACTATCGCCGAGCTGGCCGGTGCGCAGCGCCAGGTCCACCCCCTCCTCGACCAGATCGACGCGGCGATCATCGAGGATCAGCTCGATGCGGATGTCGGGATGCAGCGTCTGGAACTCGGGCAGCAGGGGGATCATCACCTGGCTGGCATAGACCGGCGGGGCGGCGATGCGC
>NZ_LSIS01000178.1:0-937 GCF_001556365.1 Blastomonas sp. CCH1-A6
ACGCTGTCATAGATGCGCGCCTGGCGGCTGGCGGCGATCGCGCCGATCAGCACCGCGATGCCCGAGAGGATCGCGATCGACCCGGCGGCAGCGATGGCGGTCGCGATCTGCGTCAGTATGGTCGTCACCTGGCCGATCACGTCGCGCACCTCGATCACCGAGCTCGAGGCGAACCCGGCGAGCACCGCCTTGCTCACCGCGCGTTCCTTCACGTCCGCATCGGCCATGCCCTTGAGCGAGACCGTCGCGGCCAGGTTGTGCGGCGCATCGCGCAGAGTATTGGGGCTGAACACCATCACATAGTTGAAGCCCATCGTGTCCCAGTTGATCTGGCGCAGCGAGGCGATCTTCGCGGTCAACTCGCGCCCCAGCAGGCTGACGGTCAGGCTGTCGCCGACCTTGAGGTCGAGGACATTGGCCATCTCGCGGTCGATCGAGACGAGCGGCGGTCCGTCATAGCCTTTCGGCCACCATTTGCCCTCGATCAGTTCGCTTCCCTCCGGTAGCGTTTCGGCATAGGTCAGCCCGCGCTCGCCGCGCAGCACCCAGGCGTTCTCGGGAATGTCCTTGAGGTCCGCAACGCGGATATTCTTGTACCCGGTCACCGTTCCGCGCAGCGAGGGCACCGCGTTGACCGCCGCGCCGGGGGCGGCCTGTTCGACCACCCTGCGGAACTCGTCCCCCCGCGCCACCGGCACATCGAGCACGAACAGGTTCGGCGCCTCCTTGGGCACGGTGCGCGTGATCTCGTTGGTGAGGCTGGTCTGGATGCCGGCGAGGATGACGAAAAGGGTAAGCCCTAGTCCCAGCGCCACCACCAGCTGCCCGGTCTGCGCGCCGGGGCGGTGCAGATTGGCAAGCGCGAGCCGCAGCAGCGGCGCCTTGGGCCGCGGCAGGCGCGAGGCGGTCCAGCGGATCGCCCAGCCGATGCCGGCGA
>NZ_LSIS01000179.1:0-7943 GCF_001556365.1 Blastomonas sp. CCH1-A6
GCCGGTGGCCGAGGCAGAACCTGCCGCAGCCGATACGGCCAAGGCCGCCGAAGCACCCGCCGAAAGCACCGAACCGCCGCGTCGCGGCTGGTGGCAGCGCACTTTCGGCAATTAAAGGGTTTTAAGTCGCAACAAAAAGGGGTGCCCCGCCAGACCGGCAGGGCACCCCTTTTTCGTGCTGGTCGGTCGGGCGGGGCTCAGTCGGCCGCGAGCGACGCCTCGAACGCGTCGCCAATCGCCGCCATATCGGAATCGAGCTGCGCTTCGGCCGCGTCTCCCAGCGCCGCCAGCGCCACCATCTGCGGCATCGAAATGCCGATGCGCAATGTGCCGCGCACCTTGCCCATCATGTCCGGCCCTTGGAAGCGCGCGCACTTGACCGGCTGGCCCAGCCGCACGCCCGACTGCATCATCCTCAGCTGGATCGCCGTCGCACCGTCGAAATCGATCGCACGCCCCTCCCCGCTCAGATCCACGGTCGTCAGCGTGCGCATCTCGATGGGATGTGCCCCCGCGGATTCGCGATCGGCAAAGGGATATGGCGTCACACGCGTACCGCCGATCCGATCGACCAGCGCCAGCGAGGCACAGCGGAACTGTTCGACCACCCGCGCGATCGTGTGGAAATCGAGCGCCTGGAATCGCTCCAGCTCGAACAAGGCTGCCGCCAGCCGAACCGTCAGCCCGGCATTGCCGCTCATCGGAAGCTTTTCCGCCCCTGCCCAGCTATCGGGAAGCTCCGCGCGGCGGAAGATCGTGGCCATGCCCTCGCCCAGCGGCGCGATCCGCTGCGCCGTCGCGCGCGGCACCAGCGCAAAGCCGGCAAAGGGCGGACCACCCATGAACTTGGAACCGGTGAGCAGCACCACCGCGCCGCGCATCAGATAGGCGCTGATCGCGGGACTCGTGATCCGCGCCTGGCAGGCATCGACGACAAAGCCGATCGAGTCGCCAAATTGCGTGATAAGCGCATCGATATCGTCGAGATGCGGCAGGATGAGCCCGGTTTTCGATCCATGCACCACATGCAGCAGCGGAAACTTGCCCGCGATCAGCGCACGTTCGATCTCGCTGCGCATCGCAGCCACAATCACCGCGCTGTCGAACGCCTCACCGAAACCGTTGCGCACCGACACTTCGGAAAGCGACACGGGCGCGAGACCAGCCACCGGCTGTCCCTTGCTCGTCGGGACACCCAGCGCCGTCTGGCCAGCGAAATACTGCCCCGCCGCGCTCAGGATGCAGCCGCTGCCCACTTCGTCGGCGCCGAGCAAGACGTTGTGGATGCCCTGCGGCGCGCGGCCGGCAAAGGCCTGGAGCGCGATATATTCGAGGTCCGTGCCCGAGGCGGAGAACGCGACATCCGTCCCCTTGGGCAGGCCGTAGGCGACGGCGATGCGATCGCGCAGGACCGAGAGGTGTCCGGCATAATCGGTGCCCACCATGTCCGCGTTCAGCCCATGATCAGCCACGAAATCGCACAGATGGTCGAAGGCGGGCTGCGAGATATCGTTCGCGGTCGATGACGCATAGGTCACCGTCTGACGCGGGAAGGGAGAGCTGAAATACTTGTTGGTGCCATCGGCATGCGCCGGGACGATTCGTTCGTCTCCACCGATCGTGAGCAGATGGCTGACCGTCTTGTGCAATTCCTGTTGCATCAAACTTATCTTTCGCTGCGCCCCCGAAGCGGATAAGGGCGCGGCTATAGGGGCGCTGGCCATTAAGGCAAGCCGCTTTGGCCCGACGCCCGTCCGCAAACCCAAAGAAAGTGCGTTTTGCCGTGAACCAATATCCTGCCCCGCTGACCATCGATGCGAAGACCCGCGAGACGCTCAAGGTGCTGTTCCTCGCCAAGCACGCGCTGGGCGATGGCTCGCTGCATCCGGAGGACGGCAACCATGCCGTGTACCACAATGAGGTGCGCACCATCCTGGAAGGGCTGTTCGACAATCTGCTGGTGGGCAACCAGTACGCGATGCTGTTCGATCCGCCCGAGGTCGATTTCGTCTTCTCGCTGCTCAACCGCGGCGGCTTCGTGAATTCGGAAATGCTGGTACCGCTGCTGTGCAACCGCAAGGGCCTGCCCTATCTCGGCGGCAGCCCGATCCTGCGCGGCCTTTCGGACGACAAGCACCTGTCCAAGCTCGTGGCCCGCGCGCGCGGTATCCCGACGGCCGACTGGGCGATCTATCGCAAGGGCGGCCCGGTCGACGAGAAGCTCTGCCCGATGGCCGAGCGCATGGTGATCAAGCCCAACGCCTCCTCGGCAAGCTGGGGCGTGCGCGACGCAGGCGACTGGGCAGGCGTGAAGGACGCGATCGCCGCGATTCACGAGGAAGGGCATGACGCGATCGTCGAGCCGTTCCTGACCGGTAGCGATGTCGAGGTGCCGGTGGTGACGATGCATGGCCGCCCGCTGATCCTGCCGATGATGCTGTTCGAACAGGCCGATCCGACTCACCTGCGCACCTATTGGGAAAAGCGCGACCTGGTCGAGCGCGCGAGCAAGTACGAGCTGGTCGATTTCGAAGGCTCGCCGTTCGAGGCAGAGATCGCCGCGCACACCGCCAATCTGGCGCAGGAATTCGTGCCCTTCGATTACGGCCGCTACGAGTTCCGGCTCGATGCCGAAAAGGGCGAGCTGCATTTCCTCGAGGTCAATCTCAACTGCAACCTGTGGAGCCAGAAGGTCTTCGGCCGCTCCGCCGTGCGCGCCGGCTGGACGCAGGAACAGCTGATCGAGACGATCGTCGCGGAAAGCCTGCGCAGCCACGGGTTGATGGATTGAAAATCCTTTTCGGTTCAAGGTGCCATATGCAATTGAGCCTTGGCACCAAAATGACTATCTAGGCTCCCGGACGCATTGAAGGACGAGGGATTTTCCATGGCTACGTTTACGCTCCCGGCGAACAGCAAGATCACTGGCAAGGGCCAGGCGTTCAGCGCGAAGACCGGCGGGCGGCTGAAACGTTTCAAGGTCTATCGCTACGATCCCGACAGCGGTGAGAACCCGCGCTACGACACGTTCGACATCGATCTGGACGATTGCGGGCCGATGGTGCTCGACGCGCTGATCAAGATGAAGTCGGAACAGGATTCGACGCTCACCTTCCGCCGCTCGTGCCGCGAGGGGATTTGCGGATCGTGCTCAATGAACATCAACGGCCGCAATGGCCTGGCCTGCACCACCGCGATCGAGGACTGCAAGGGCGAGGTCCGCATCACCCCGCTGCCGCATATGGACGTCATCAAGGACCTGGTTCCCGATTTCAGCCATTTCTATGCGCAATATGCCTCGATCCGGCCCTGGCTGCAGACCGTGACGCCGGTGCCCTCGGGCAAGGAGCGGCTGCAGTCGCCCGAGGATCGCGCCAAGCTCGACGGGCTGTACGAGTGCATCCTGTGCGCCTGCTGCTCTACCAGCTGCCCGAGCTATTGGTGGAATTCGGACAAGTTCCTTGGCCCGGCCATCCTGCTCCAGGCCTATCGCTGGCTGGCCGACAGCCGCGACGAGATGACCGGCGAGCGGCTCGACGAGCTGGAAGACCCCTTCCGCCTCTATCGCTGCCACACCATCATGAACTGCGCGAATGTCTGCCCCAAGGGCCTGAACCCGGCGCGTGCGATTGCCGAGATCAAGAAGATGGAGGTCGAACGGCACGTCTGATCGGTCCATCCGCCGACAGACCCGTTCGATACCCCCGCAAAGGTGGACGCAACCACTCTCGATATGCCCGACGATTTCGCGTTCGACCCGGACCCCGATCGTCCGGGCTGGATGCGCTGGGCACTGCGCGAGCAGAACCGCTATAACAGCACGCTTGGGCCGATGTGGGTGATGAAGCGTGACGACGGCATCGTCGTCGTGCGCACGGAGCCTGGGCATCTGCAGGGCAATCTCGCCAACAACGTCCATGGCGGCGCTATCCTGACTCAGGTCGATATATCACTGTTCGTCTGCGCGCGGCTGCATGGTGCTCTGCGGCATGGGCCTGCGGTGACGCTCGATCTCAACAGCCATTTCGTCGGCGCCGGCAAGGTCGGCCAACCGCTCGATGCCGAGGTGGAGATCATCCGCGAAACCGGTCGGTTGATGTTCCTGCGCGGGCTGGTGGTGCAGGCGGGAGAAACCGTCTGCGCATTCACCGGCACCATCCGCAAGACCCCTGCCCCGCGCGCGAAATCGCAATGACCGGAACGCTCGCCCGCTACGACAGGATGGTCAGCGCGGGCGAATTGCGACCCGATGCCGATCAGCGCGCCGCTGCCGTGCGGCTGCAGGCGATGCAGGATGCGCTGGAGGCGGTGCCGCCGCGCGGATCGCTGCTGTGGCGTCTGATGGCGCGCGAGGCCAAGCCCGACCCCGTGCGCGGCCTCTACATGTTCGGCGGGGTGGGACGCGGCAAATCGATGCTGATGGACCTGTTCTACGAATCGGTCGCGATCAACCGCAAGGTCCGCGTCCATTTCCACGAGTTCATGCAGGACATTCACGCGCGGCTGCGTGTCGAGCGCGACAAGATGCAGGGCGACCCCATTCCGCCGGTCGCGCGTCAGTTCAGCGATAACTACCGGCTGATCGCATTCGACGAAATGGTCGTCAACAACAGCGCCGACGCGATGATCATGTCGCGGCTGTTCACCGCGATCATCGAGGCCGGGGTCACCATCGTCACCACATCGAATCGCCCGCCCGACGACCTGTACAAGGACGGGCTGAACCGCGAGCATTTCCTCCCCTTTATCGCTCTGATCAAGAACCGGCTCGACGTGCTCTCGCTGAATGGCCCGGTCGATTACCGGCTCGAGCGGTTGTCGGGGACCGACACCTGGCATGTGCCCAACGGTCCCGAGGCGACCGCTGCGCTGCGTGCCGCGTTCTTCCGCATGACCGATTATTCGCCCGACGATGCCGCGCATGTGCCGAGCGCCGATGTGCCGATCAGCGGCGGGCGCACGATTCACGTGCCCAAGTCGCTCAAGGGTGTTGCCGTCTTCTCGTTCAAGAAGCTGTGCGGAGAGGCGCGCGGCGCGCCGGATTATCTCGCCATTGCAAGACGCTATCACACGGTGTTTCTGGTCGGCATCCCGCGCCTGGGCCCGGAAAACCGCAACGAGGCAGCACGCTTCGTCACGCTGATCGACGCACTGTACGAGATGAAGGTCAAGCTGATCGCCTCGGCCGATGCCGAACCTGCCGATCTGTACGCCAGCGGCGATGGCCGGTTCGAATTCGACCGGACGATCTCGCGGCTGATGGAAATGCAGTCCGACAGCTATCTGGCTTTGGGGCATGGTGCGCGGTCGGGCGCAGAGGACCTCGCGACCGCATCGCTGTGACGCAATCAATAATGTCGCAAAGCTTTGCAAAACCAACATAAGTTTGCGTCGGCGACGCGAACCGGTCTATCAAGGGATGCTTTCCGAACGGAACATCATCCATGCTGAAACGACTGGCCATCGCAACCGGTTGGGCGCGCAGAACGCGGCGCTCCCCGGCCCTGCGCATTGGGATCGCGATCGCGGCCTTCGCCATCGGCGTGGGCGGGCGGCTGGCGCTCGATGCCTATTTGACCGGCGTGCCCTTCATCACGCTGTTTGGCGCGATCGTCATCGCCGCATTTTTTGCGGGCTTCTGGCCGGCGATGCTGACAACGGTGCTCGGGGCCATCGCGCTGGAAGTGCTGATCATGCCAAGCATGGCACTGGCACGATCGCATGATCTCGACTGGCTGCCGATGACCTTTTTCCTGCTCACCAGCCTGATGATCTCGCTAATCATCGAAAGCGTGTTCCGCGCGCATGACGATCGGCTGGCGGTGGCCGAGGAACTGGCTCGGCTGAATGCCGGGCTGGACGATCTGGTGGCAGAACGCACCGCGCAGCTGGAACAGCAGGTTGCAGAGCGCCAGATTGCCGAGGCGCGGCTGCACCAGGCAGAAAAGCTCGACGCGATCGGGCATCTTACCGGCGGCATCGCGCATGATTTCAACAACATGCTGGCAATCATTACCGGCTCGCTCGATCTGGCCAAGCGGCGGTTAGGCGGCCAGGGCGATGCCCGCATCGTCAGCCATATCGACAATGCCGCCAATGCCGCCGACCGCGCCGCAGCGCTGACGCACCGGTTGCTTGCCTATGCGCGCAAGCAGCCGCTCGATCCGCGACGGCTGGATATCAACGCGCTTGTCGGATCGGTCCACGCGCTGCTCGAACGGACGCTGGGCGAACAGGTCGTCGTAGAACTTCAGCTCGATGGCGATGTCTGGCCTTGCACGGTCGATCAGACCCAGCTGGAAACCGCGATCATCAATCTGGCGGTCAACGCGCGCGACGCCATGCCCGATGGCGGCAAGCTGATGATCGAGACGACCAATGTCACGCTCGACGCGGCCTATGCCGGCCAGCAGGAAGACCTTGCGCCAGGCGATTATGTCCGCATCGCGATCAGCGACACCGGGCTCGGCATGTCGCCCGAGGTACAGGCGCGTGCGCTCGATCCCTTCTTCACCACCAAGGATGTCGGCAAGGGCACCGGCCTCGGCCTCAGCCAGGTCTATGGTTTCCTCAAGCAGTCGGGCGGGCACCTCAACCTGTATTCCGAACAGGGCAAGGGCACGACGGTGAAGCTCTACCTGCCGCGCGCGCCCGAGGTGTCCGGAGAGGAAGAGCCCGGCAGCCAGACCGCCATGCGCTTCACCCCGCCCCAGAACCTCACCGTGCTGGTGGTCGAGGACGATGACGGGGTCCGCGCTATGGCGCGCGCCAGCCTTATCGAACTGGGCTTCATAGTGCACGATGTCGACAGCCCGATCGAGGCGGTGCAGCTGATCGAGAATGGCCTGGCAATCGATCTGCTGTTCACCGATGTGGTGATGCCGCACATGAACGGACGCCAGCTGGCTGACCGGCTGCGCGAGTCCCGGCCCGATCTCAAGGTGCTCTACACCACCGGCTATACCCGCAATGCCATATTGCACAACGGCGTGATCGACAGCGATGTCGTGCTGCTGGTCAAACCCTATAGCGTCGACGATCTCGCCAGGAAGATCATCGACGCGCTGGGCCCCTCAATCAACTGATCGCCCGTTACAATTCGAACCGCACGCCCTGCGCCAGCGGCAGCGCGCGCGAATAGTTCACCGTGCTGGTCTGACGACGCATATACGCCTTCCAGCTGTCCGATCCGGATTCGCGGCCGCCGCCGGTTTCCTTCTCGCCGCCGAACGCGCCGCCGATTTCCGCGCCTGACGTTCCGATATTGACGTTGGCGATACCGCAATCGCTGCCCGTCGCCGCAACGAAGCTCTCCGCCTCGCGCAGATCGTTGGTGAAGATCGAGGACGACAGGCCCTGCGTGGCGGCATTGTTGAGCGCGATCGCCTCGTCGAGATCGTCATAGCGCAGGCAATAGAGGATCGGCGCGAAGGTCTCGCGCAGCATCGGCCCGGTCTGCGCCGACATCTCGACCACTGCGGGGCGGACATACACCCCCTGGCCCGGCCCCGCGATGCGTTCACCGCCGTGTACCGTGGCACCCGCCGCGCGCGCGTCGGCCAGCGCGTCGCGCATGGCGGCATAGGCGGCGCCATCGATCAGCGGCCCTGCCAGATTGGCCGGATCGCGCGGATCCCCGATGGGCAGGCGGGCTGCGGCAGAGATGATACGCGGCACGAAGCTTTCATAGACCGAGCGATGCACGAGCAGCCGCCGCAGCGAGGTGCAGCGCTGCCCGGTGGTTCCCATGAAGCCGAAGGCGCAGCCGGTCAGCGCCAGCTCCATGTCCGCGCTCGGTGCGACGATCGTCGCGTTGTTGCCGCCCAGCTCCAGCAGGCTGCGTGCAAAGCGCTTCGCCGCAGCCTGGCCGACCGTGCGTCCCATCGCCGTGCTGCCCGTGGCGGAGATCAGGGCCATGGCGGGATGATCGACCAGGGCAGCAC
>NZ_LSIS01000180.1:0-4870 GCF_001556365.1 Blastomonas sp. CCH1-A6
CCGCCATTTTTCGTCGATGCCTTTTGCGGATGTGCCCGCGTTCGTCGCTCGTCAGCTTGAAGCCATGGATGACGGCAAGGGCGTGACGTCTGCGCGGCTGGCGCTGCTGTTCACGATCCTGACCGCGGCGCGTTCTGGCGAGGTCAGGCAAGCCCGCTGGGAGCATATTAACCGGGCCGAGCGCACATGGGATCGCCCGGCAGCAACCATGAAAATGCGCAAAGGCCACGCTGTCATGCTGAGCGATGCCGCGCTGGCGATCCTCGACAAAGCCGAGGCGCTCGCGATCGGCGATGGCTACATTTTCCCGAGTGCGCGCCGCGATCGGCCTTTGAGCGACCAGACCTTGAGCGCGATGATGCGCCGGGCAGGACTCGATTACACAGTGCACGGCTTCCGATCGTCCTTTAAGGATTGGTCGATGGAGAAAACAGACGTGCCTTGGTACGTTTCCGAAATCGCGCTTGCTCACTCACCTGGCAATGCCACCGAGCGCGCCTACGCTCGCAGCGATCTGCGCGAGCTACGCTTGAACTTGGCAGAGGCTTGGGGCCGGTTCGTCGCCCCATCGCTGTCGATCGATGGCGATAATGTCGTGGATCTGCGCCCAGCCGCAGCCGCAACCTAGTTCCCAAGCGGCTGGGCAAAGGGGTGCCACCCGATGCCCAGCCTATCACCAACGGCAAGCCAAAGGAGATGCCGCGATGACTACCGATGCGAATAACACCAATCCCGATCGTGCCAAGTGGGCGATCGCATTTGCTCGCGTGCGCCAGGCGCAGCAGGATCTGGACGCCTATATCGAGGCGACCAACCCGTTGAAGGAACTGGAGAGGCTCCACGTCGAGCGCGAGCACAACGCCCGGAATATTCAGAGCGCGGTGCCACGGGAGATGACGCTAGATGTTCGGGCCGAAATATTGACTGCCAATCCGCTGTTTGCGGTGCCCGACCAGGTGTACGAGAATGAAAGTGCGTTCGGCGAATTGCTTAGCGATGCCGAGGAGGCGTTGATGAACACGCCCGCGCCCGATCTGACCGCGCTGCGCTGGAAGCTGAACAAGGCCGCGAGCTCGTGCTACAGCCCCGAATATCTGGCGCAAATGCACAAGGATATGGACCGTCTCATGGGCTCTGCGCCGGAATTGAATGCCGCGTGAGGGACCGCGATATCCGGGCGCGCTTCCGGCGCAATCTTCGCGACGGCACCGCATCGCCGCTGACCCTGGCGCAGATCCAATCCGCGATAGAAGCGGGCTGGGCTGGCGAGGGGGCTGGCGTTGCGGGCGGCCGGGGCGCGCCTGTGGCGATCAATTGGGCGTTTCTGGAGCGGCTGCGCGAGGGGCAGGGTGATGGATAAGCCGCGCCTCATCGCTGCACCGGATGACATTCATCCGATCATCCGCCCAGGGGCCCTTTCAAGCAGGGCCCGCTTGGCGCTAAATGGGGAGCTCGCTAACCCTGTCGACTTGCTTGCAGAGCTTTTTGCCAGCGATGTGCCAATCGAGCGCGATGTGCGCGACATGCTTGTGCGGGCGCTTTCGGAGCAGCTAACCCCGGCGATCGCCAAAGGCTCGATTGTGGCTAGCGCCCTGGATCGGGCGGGACCGCTGATGCCAGAGCATCGGCGATTGCGCGTCGTTGGGAACATCGGACGCGAATCTGAGGCCGAGCAGTATGACACCCGCAAGCGTTGGATAGAACTCGCCAAAGATTTCATCGCCAGTGGCTTATCGGCGCCAGAATATTTGGCTTCTGGCCGCTTGGGAATTCTTCCTGATGAAGTCAATTTGCTGGACAATGCCAATGCCTTTTATCGCAATTTCGAGCGCTGGAAGTCGTCCGATCTGGTGCCCGATATGCCTCTGTCACCTTGGGAGGAGGATGACGAGCCACAAATGGAGGGGGCATTTTGCGAATGGGTCATTGAGAATAAGTTATTGAAAAATAGAGACCTTACTACGGCGATCGTGAGAAGGGTGCGGGGATAGTCGCCCCGCTATAGCTGTTCGCTCCTGTTCGTTATGGTTCAGGAGGTTGCGATGAAATTAGCGTACACTATCCGCGAGGCGACCCAAGCCTCTGGTCTTGGGCGAACTACGCTTTGGAAGCTGCGGAAAGACGGCACCCTTAAAGAGAAGTGCATCGGCCGCCGCAGGCTGATCGATGCCAAATCTCTGCACGATCTGGTCGCTTCTGCGTCATGAATAAACTGAAAAGCCCCGCACCGGGTAGGGTGCAGGGCTTGGAAAATCAGTGCCAACCTGATGCCCAAGCCATTAGCAGCAAAGCGACCGCTTTGCAATTCTCCAGCGATGCGGACGCCCGAAATGCACGCCGCACCGCCCAGCTCAAAGCTATGACCGAGCTGGCGCAGCCGTACTATGGCACGCCAGACGGCAAGGCCTTCCATATCGTCCTGGCGTTGTACTGGCGCTTTGCGCAGTGGGCGAAAGACTGGTCGCGCGAGGAATGTGGCCCGTTCCCCTTTTATTTTGCCGCCGAGGAGATCGCTATCGTGGCGCGCATGTCCGATGGCGACCCTGGACCAAGCGAGGATATCCTCAGGCAACTGATCGCGGCTGTTAAGGCCGGGGCGGAATGCCTTCCGGCTGAGATCGGCGAGGCGATCAAGCAGCAATTCAATATCGGACGGGGGATGGCTGGCCATGGTTGATTTGCGCGCGATCGCCCAGCGCTATGGCGGCAAGGTCAGCGGGAACGAGTGCCTTATTCCGACGCCCGGGCATTCGCCCCGAGATCGGGGAACGGCAATCCGCGTCGCACCAGGCGCACCGGACGGCCTGCTTGTGACATGCTTCAACGGCGGGCAGGCCGATGCCCTGACAGTCAAGGACATGCTGCGCGAGGATGGTTTCCTGCCGCCCCGCGACGGCCGGGCAAGGCCGATCACGTCGGCAGAGCGCCGGGCGCTGCGTGACGCCCAGCTTGCCCGGGTGAAGGAACGCGAGGCCGCCCAGCAGACCGCTGCCATGGTCGCGCGGGGGATCTGGAACAATGGCCGGCAGGCCGATGCGACGCACCCGTATCTTGTCCGCAAGGGCTTTGGGGCATTCAGCATCCGGCAGACCGGCGGCATGCTGCTGGTGCCGATGATCGATGCCGATTTCACCCTGTGGAACCTGCAGCGCATTCGAGGCGACGGGACAAAGCTGTTCCTGCCGAGCGGGCGCACCAAGGGGCTATTCTGGCCACACGCGGCGCACCAGGCCGATGGGAAGCCCTCGGATGGCCCGCTGGTCATCGGAGAGGGCTATTCGACCATGGCGGCTATCCACGCCGCCACCGGGCTGGGCGTCATCGCCGCCATGACCGCGCGCAATCTCGAAGCCGTGGCGGTCACCATGCGCCGCATGTTCCCCGGCCGCGCGATCGTCATCGCCGCGGATGATGACAGCCATTTGAAAGACAATCTCGGCATGAACGAAGCACAGAAGGCCGCGCGCGCGATCGGCGCACCGGTTGCGACCCCGCGCGCCCATAGCGCCCCAGGCGAGCCCGGCGCGGACTTTGGCGACATACCGCCCCAGGCCATTGCCCCGCGCCTTGCCGCTGCGATCCGGGGGGAGTGATGGATATGGATCGTGGCGCATACGATATCGCCAGTCACTCGGCTGAAGAGCTTGGAGCCGGTATCTCGAATTTGCCAGCCAAAGCAATCCGAGCTACGCCATTCGCTTGGCCTGACCCCGCTAGCATACCTCCCCGCAAATGGCTTTTCGGGCGGTGGCTGCTGCGAGGTGAGATAACGGCTGTTATCGCGCCTGGAGGCGTCGGCAAATCAACTTTCGTTGGCGGGGTGGCGCTTTCACTAGCCAGCGGGAGGGAGTTCCTCGGCAAGACGGTATGGGAGGGGGCGCGTACCGTTTGGGTGTGGAACCTTGAGGATGATTTGCGAGAGATGGAGCGTAGCCTTATCGCAAGCGCGCTCCACCACCGCATCGGGTACGTCGAATGCGGCGATCGCCTTTTTGTTGATAGCGGGCTCGATCAGCGTCTTTGTACAGCTACTGAAGGCCCTAACGGCTTGCAGATCATCGAGCCGGTATATGAAGATCTGCGCCGCGAGATTGTCGAGCGCGGAATTGATGTGCTGATCATCGATCCGTTCGTCTCCAGCCATGACGTCGACGAAAACTCCAACAGCCTGATCGACACTGTTGGCAAGCGATGGAAACGGCTCGCCAGCGAAACTGGCTCTTCGATTGTACTCGTGCATCACACGAAAAAGATGGGTGGTCAGGAAGTGCGGGCGGAAAGCAGTCGCGGTGCTGTCGCCCTTATCAATGTGGCACGCTCCACCCTGGTCATGAACCCGATGTCCAAAGAGGAGGGGGAGCGCTTTGGAATCGTTGATCGCCATGAACAGCGCGCGATCGTTCGGGTGGACGATGACAAGCCAAACCGAGCCCCACCTGAAAATGCCTGGTGGATGAAGAAGGTATCTGTCGCGCTGGAAAACAGAGACGATTTTGGCCGCACAGATGAAGTCGGAGCGGCAATTCACTGGGTCCCGCCCGACCCGTTTGAGAATGTTTCGACCCGGGATTTGTACGAAGTGCAGTCAGCTATTCAGTCGGCGGATGCTGAGCAGTGCCGCGACAACGTGCAGGCAGCCGGATGGGTCGGGCACATCATCGGGACAGTGCTGAAGCTCGACAGCAACGATGCTTTCCAAAAGGCGAGGATAAAGGCCCTTCTGAAAACTTGGATTGCCAACGGGGCCCTCGCCATTGAGCGCCGAGATCCCAAAGGCAAAGGTCGGGACGTGCCTTACGTGACGGTAGGAGACTGGGTTGATCCGGCCCACCTCCCCACCCCACTTGGCGGGGTGGGGTGAGGTGGGGGA
>NZ_LSIS01000181.1:0-40162 GCF_001556365.1 Blastomonas sp. CCH1-A6
TCACCACCGAAAGCGCGCCCGCCAGCAAGGCGCGGGCGCGGGCAGCAGGAGCCACGGGGTGGATCGCCAAGCCGTTCGACCCGGAAAAGCTCAACTCGGCCATCCGCCGTGTGATCCATTGAGGCAGAAAACCGATGCAGATACAGCTCATCACGTTCGAGATCGATGCCAAGATGCTCGCCGTCGACATCATGGCTGTTCGCGAAATCCGCGCCTGGACGCCGACCACACCGATCCCCAATGCCCCACCGTTCGTCCGCGGCGTGGTGAACCTGCGCGGGTTGGTCCTTCCGGTGATCGACCTGTCCGAACGGCTGGGCTGGGGCCGGGTCGAGCCCAACGAGCGTAACGTGATCATCGTCGTCGAGATTGCAGGACAGATGACGGGGCTCATTGTCGGCAGCGTCAACGATATCGTCACGGTCGACGATTCGGCGATCCAGCCGCCGCCGAACATGGGCGGGCCGGATACCGAAAACATGCTGGAGGGGCTCGCGAGCGTGGAAGACCGCATGGCCATGATCCTGAAGCTCGGATATATGGGCGCGGGGGCCGATATGGCTGCGGTTCTGGAGGCTGCCTGAGGCTGGATCGAGAGGGATGGCTGGACGATGATCACGCCCAATCACAAGCGAGCCGGGGCTCGCCGCTGCTGGGCTCACCTGGCGCACCAGGGCCTGACGACCAGGGCTGCAGCATGAGCAGGGCGGCACTCTCGCACAAGCTGCGGTTGCAGATCGCGGACGAGCTCGATTGCGCCCGGCAAGAGATCGAACGACTGGGCGCGTTGCTGTGCAGCGACCCTGCGCTGGTCGCCGCACACATGAACAGCCTGCAGGCGCTCGACATGATCGGCCAGCAACAGCTTGCGCTCGCGGCCGTGCTGCGCGCCGAGGATCCGCAGTCGGCGATCGCCCATACCCCGCTGGAACAGCTGCGCGAACGCCTGGAACAGGCGCTCGATTAACCTTTGGTCAACCATCTTTGGTAAGGGTGAACAGCGTGTACACGCCGAATATCCTTATCGTTGAAGACGATGACGCCTTGCGGGGCGAACTGGTCGAGCTGCTCAAGGCGCTCGGGGCGATGGCCATCGGCGTGCCCGACGGCGCACAGGCGATGCATGCCTGGAAGCTGCAGCCGTTCGATCTGCTGCTGTGCGACTACAAGCTGCGCGCCGAAAGCGGGCTCGACGTGCTCAGGGCGCTGGGCGATCTGGCCGCTGCCCCTGCGGCCGGCGGTTGCTATCTGATGACCGCGCATGTCGATCTGACGGCGGCGGCGCAGCGCGATATCGCATCAATCACCACAGGCCTTCTGCACAAGCCGATCGATGCAAAGACCTTGCGCCGGATCGTTGCCGATGCAGCGGAGGCAGGGCGATGCTGAGCGTCAACTATCCCCAGGGCTTTCGTGTTGTGCTGCCCTATCTGTGGCCGATGGCGCTGCTGGCGCTTGCCGCCGCCACCGGGCTTTCGGCCATCAGATTGATCGCCGCGCCGGGGTTCGAATTCTATCTCGGCCCGCTTTTCTACCTGCTCGCCTATCGCTGGTTCGGATTGAAGGCAGGCCTGGTCACGGCAGTCGCCACCATGCTGCCTTCGCTATGGTGGTGGGGGCATCCGATGGCGGTGCTGCTGGCCATCGGGCATGTCCTGGCAATAGACCGCTTTTCCGGCGAGGACCGCAGTCTTTCGACGGTCACGTTTTTTTATCAGCTCATGGTCGGCGCGATCGCCAACCTGATCTGGCTGAACCTGCCCGAGCCGCTGGCCCCCGAGATCGTGCTCGATATCGCGGTGCGCCGAATCCTGTGCGAGACGCTGCTCGCGGCCTGCGCTGACCTGGTTCTGCTCGCGGTGCTGGTCGATACGACCCGTGGCCGTGTTCGGCGGGTCCGCAAACTGGGTCTTCAGCAGTCGATCGAGGCGCTCGTTTCGATAGCGGTGGCCGGCGCAGCGATGCTGTTTCTGCTCGGCGAACTAAATCATGTGAATGAGCGACTGGAACTGCATCACGAGGATGTCGTTTCCGCGGTCCACGCCTTGCCCGATCGCAACGCGTTGCAATCCGGCAGGACCTATTGGTTGAACATGCACGGCGTCGATACACCCATGCCCTTCATGAAGGTTGCGTCGAGTGCGATGGGGCAGGCTGGCCCGAGCCTCGGATGCCATGTATTCGATGATGGCCGCGGCGATGGCACCGGACGGCAGTCGCTGCGCTATTGGCTCGACATGTGCTATGCGGTCCCGCTTGGCGCAGGCAAGATGGTGCTCGTTTCACCGCGTGGGCATGTCATCGATCTGTATCGCGATGTCTTGCACGGCATCACGCCGCTCATGGCGTATCTGGGCCTTGCCCAGATCGGGCTGCTGATGTTCCGCGCGTCGGTGCGTCGCTCCTCGCGCGTGCTCAGCCAGGCGTTGCTCGGCTTTGGCCGAGGCTACGTTACCACGCGCCCAACCGCGCCGTTTCGCGAAGCCGATCGGTTGGTTGGCGCGTTCATCGCTGCCAATAACGAGTTCGTGGCGTTCGAACGTCAGCGCGTGCACCTGATGCGGACAGTCGAAGAGCTCAGATCGGCGATCGATCTCAGACTGCTCAGCGATATCCGGTTCGACGCCCAGCGCGGCGAACTGCGTTACGCGAAGATCGACCCCACGTCGGGACGGCGCGGCGCTAGCCTGGCGGTGCACTCCGGCGATAGCATGCATTTCCAGTCGCTCGCGGGGCAGAGCGAGATCATGGTCGAGTTCCGCCGCGGGCGCGACCAGGATGATCAATGGTATCTGCTGATCGCGCGCGATTACGATCAGGAGAGCGACAGCTGGCGTTACGGCTGCCTCATCCGCTTGCGCACCGCCAAGGCTTTTCAGACGCAGATGCGGCACAGCGCACGCCTGATGGAATTGGGCGGCATGGCCTCAGCGCTGAGTCATGAACTGCGCCAGCCGCTGTTCACCATCTCGCTGGCGGCGGAAAACGCCCAGTTGCTGATGCACAGCGGGCAGATGGATCCTGAACGCATGGCGGCCAAGCTTGGGCGGATCGTCGAGCAGGTCGAACGGGCCAACGCCATCATCCAGCGCACCTCGTCCTATGCCAGAACCGAGCGGGACGAGCGGGTCGACATGGACATCTGCCAGGCGGTCCGGAATGCCGTTCGGTTCATGCGCCCAGTGATGACCGAGCGCGATATCGACCTGCAGATCGTGATTCCGGATGCGCTTCCCGTGATGTCGCTGCCGCGGATCGGTATCGAGCAGATTATCGTCAATGCCCTGCAGAACGCTGCAGACTCGATCGACACGCGGCGCGAGAATGAGGAGGATGCGTCGATCATGGGCGCGGTAAGGGTGCAGGTGGAGCAGCTTGACCAGACCATCGTGCTCAACGTGCAGGACAACGGCGCCGGGCTTGATCCGAGCATCCGCAGCAATGCCTTCAATGCGTTCTGCACCACCAAGCCCGAAGGCAAGGGAACGGGATTGGGATTGTTCGTCTGTCGGCAGATCATGGATGAGGTTGGCGGATCGATCGCGATTGCCGATAATGCGCAAGCGCCGGGGGCCACGCTGACCCTGCGCTTTCCCTTGGCCGAAGGAGGTTGAACGATGGACATGCGCGAAGCACGCCACGTTTACATCGTCGATGACGATGCCGAGGTGCGCGCAGAACTGAGCGAAGCACTGGAATTGCGGGGGTTCGTCGTCCAGGCTTTCGACAGTGGTGATGGTTTTGTTGCGCAGCAGGCCGAGCTGACACCGGGCTGCGTGGTGCTCGACCTCAACATGCCGGGCCTGGGTGGCATGGACGTGCAGCAGGCTCTGGTCGATCGCGGCAGTCCGCACAAGATCGTCATGCTGACCGGGGCCGGATCGGTCTCCACGGCGGTGCGTGCGATCCACGCCGGGGCAATAGACTTTCTCGAAAAGCCTTTCCATGTCGACGATCTCGTCCGGTCCATCGGCAGCGCGGTCAACCGTCAGTTGCAGGAGGTCCAGCAGGACAGCCGCCGCCGCCAGGCCGAGGAGCTGATCGGGCGCCTTTCCGATCGCGAGCGCGATGTGCTGTGCGGGATGGTGCTGGGACTGGCCAACAAGATCATTGCTTGTCGGCTCAGCCTGTCGCCGCGCACGGTGGAGGCGTATCGCGCGCAGCTGATGAGCAAGCTGGGCGTACGCAGCCTGGCCGAAGCGGTGCAGATCGCGATGGAGGCCGGGCTGGAGCCGCGCGGCGCGATCCTTCGCGCGCATCCGGAAGCCTGAGCCGCCTCCGCCACCGGCAAATCAGCAGGCGATATCGCGCCGGACGAAATCGGTCGCCAGCGCCTCGGTCAGCGCCGGGGCGATCAGAAAGCCCTGAATGCTGTCGCATTCGAGCCGTCTGAGCAGCCGGGCCTGCGCAGCCTGCTCGACCCCTTCCGCGACCACTTTCAGCCCCAGCCGGTGCGCCAGATCGATGACGCTTTCCACGATCACGCGGTCCTTGCCTTCGACGCAGATCGCTTCGATGAAGCTGCGGTCGATCTTGACATGGTTAATTGGAAGCTGGCGCAAATGGGTGAGCGAGGCGAACCCGGTGCCGAAATCATCAAAGGCAATCTCGACCCCCAGCGCATTGAGCCGGTCGACCGCCTCGCGCACCGCCCTGGCGCCGCGATCGAGCAGCATGCCTTCGGTAATCTCGATGCACAGCTGCTCGCCGCTGATCCGGCCGCTTTCGACCGCATCGGCGATCCTGTCGACAAAGGCGCGCGCGCGAAAATCGCCAAGCGTCGCGTTGATCGCGATCCACTGGAATGGAACGCCCTCCGCCTTCCAGCGATCGATCTGACCGAGCACCTCGGTGAGCACGAAATTGCCGATCTCCGCAGCGATCTGCTCGTCTTCGAAAACCTCTCCGAAGGTGGCGGGCGTCTGAATGCTGCCATCGGCGCGTCGCCAGCGCAACAGCGCCTCGAACGCCATTGGCTGACCGCCGACGAGGTTGACGATCGGCTGATAGAGGATGAACAGCTCGTTTCGTTCCATGGCATGCGTGATCGCAGTGCGCAGGCCAGCGCGCTGGTCGGCCGCCTCGCGATAGGATGGCTTGAAGCGGCGCGCGCAACCGCGCCCCGATTGCTTGGCCGCATAGAGCGCAAGATCGGCGCTCTTCAGCAGGCTCGCAGCGTCCTTCCCGTCGCGCGGGAACAGCGCTGCGCCGATGCTGGCATGGATGGTGCAGTCATCCATCTCTGCGACCGGCTTGCGCCGCAGCGCGGCGAGAATGCCGTCGAGCCGTTGCTGGAGGTGCGTGCCATCCTCATCGTGCAGGATGACCGCGAATTCGTCGCCGCCAAGCCGCCCGATGGCATCGCCTTCGCCCAATTCTGCACGCAGTGCTTGACCAACCGCGATCAGCAGCTGGTCACCGGCATGGTGCCCGGCGCTGTCGTTGATGTCCTTGAAATGATCGATATCCAGGATCGCGGTGGCGAACGGCGTACCCTTGCATGTCGCCGTGACCATGAGTTCGAGGAAGCGGCGGCGGTTGGCCAGCCGGGTCAGCGGATCGATATTGGCCAGCCGCCAGAGCCTCTGCTCTGCCTCTTTCTGGGGCGTGACGTCGAAGCGGATCGCGGTATAGCCCGACCGGTCGCGATGCGGGACGATGGTGGTATCGACCCAGTAGAGCCGCCCGCACTTGGCGCGGTTGCAGATCACGTCATGCCAGACATTGCCGCGCGAGATGGTGCGGTAAAGGTTCTGGAAAAAGGCACGATCATGCGCTCCGGAGGCAAGGATGCGATGGTTCGCACCGATCAGCTCGGCCTCGGAATAGCCGCTCAGTTCGCAGAACTTGGCATTGACCGAGGTGATCCTGCCCGCCCGGTCGGTGACGGCGACGATCGCGGCGGCGTCGAGCGCCTCGCGCTGGAAATTGGCGAGATCGGCAAGCTCCTGCAACTGCCCGCTTTGCAACAGGCTGCGGCTCTGCAGGATAGCCAGTTCACGGTCGAGCCGCTGGCCTTCCGCCTCGCCAACGGGGCTGCTCCCGTTCCGAAATTCGCTCGCATCCCTTTGAACCGACATAGAATTTTCCTGCATCTTGCTCTGTCGAGTCAGCGCCTGGCCGCTTAACAAAGGGTGAAATACAGGGTTTCTACGGTACGTGTGCAGCCGGGGGCAGCGCCTCAGAGACGCGCAGCCCCGGCCCGATTCAGGGCGCCTGCGTCATTCGGCCGCGACGCGCTGCTCGACATTCTGCGGGCCCCGGATCAGCGTGCCGGGCCGCGCTGCAGTCACTTCGCCGTCACGGAAGGTAATCTCGCCAGACTTGATCGTGGCGACATAGCCATCGGCCTTTTGCAGCAACCGTTTGCCGCCGGCGGGCAGATCGAACGCGAGCCAGGGGCGCGACAGGCGCAGCCGCTTGAAGTCGATCACGTTGAGGTCGGCCAGATAGCCGGGCTTGAGAACACCGCGGTCGTTGAGGCCATAGAGCCGCGCAGTATCGTGGCACTGGCGCTTGACCGCGAGCTCGACCGGGATCGTGCCCGCCTTGCGATCGCGCGCCCAATAGCTGAGCAGGAAGGTCGGTGCTGCGGCATCGCAGATGGTGCCGCAATGCGCGCCGCCATCCGAGAGCGAGACCACGGTATCCTCGCGTTCGAGCAGCCCCTTGATGAATTCCAGGTTCCCGTCCTGGTAATTGAGGATGGGCAGATAGATGAACCCGGTGCCTTCGTTCTCCATCAGCACGTCATAGGCATATTCCGCCGGATCAAGTCCCGCCGCATCGGCGACGAGCGCGATGCTCTCCTCGCGGGTCGGTTCGTAGGTGAAGCCATCGACGAGCGGGAATTGCAGCGCCCATCCGGCGGTGACCAGCATGAACAGCGCAGCGGTATCCATCGAGGGCGGCGGCAGATTGTCTTCGGCGAGCAGCTTCGCCTTGAACGCCGGGTCCTTGAGATGCGCCAGCTGCTCTTCCCATGGAAGGCCTGCGATCGCCTGCCAGCTCGGCCGCTGGACGAAGGGGTGGACCGTACCGCGCCAGGCCATGACCACGCCGGTGCCGCGCAGCGAGATCTGCGCGACGACATGCCCGCCGGTGCGGTTGGCCTCCTCGCAGGCCGCCATCTGCTCGGTCCAGTGCATCTGCTTCATCGGCGATTGCAGCATGGCGAAGGTCACGGGCAGACCGGTCTCCTTCGACAGCGCGGTCATCCAGTCGAACTCTTTCCATTCGGGAACGAGGTCGGACGCCATTTCGAATACGCCATAGCCGACATTGCCCATCGCGCGGCCGATGCCGATGAGCTCGCGCGCGGTGGCTGTCGTGCCCGGAACCAGCTCGCCATCGACTGACTTGTGCAGCACGGTGCGCGACGAGGAAAAGCCGAGCGCGCCTGCGCGCAGGCCATCCTCGACGATTCTGGACATCGCAGCGATATCGGCGTCGGTCGGCTCCTCATTGGCCGCGCCGCGCTCGCCCATCACATAGGCACGCACCGCGCCATGCGGTACGTGCGTGCCGATATCGATCGTGCGTGGCAGGCGCTCGAGCGAGTCGAGATATTCGGGGAAAGTCTCCCAGTCCCAGCTCATCCCTTCGGCCAGCGCGGTGCCCGGAATGTCCTCGACGCCTTCCATCAGACCGATCAGCCATTCGTGCTTGTCGGGCGCGGCGGGCGCGAAACCGACGCCGCAATTGCCCATCACCACGGTGGTCACCCCGTGCCATGACGATGGCGCCATGACGTCATCCCAGGTCGCCTGGCCGTCATAATGCGTGTGGACATCGACAAATCCGGGGGTGACGATCAGCCCTTCGGCATCGATTTCCTGGCGTCCCGGTCCGTTGACCTTGCCCACCACCGCGATGGTATCGCCGGTGATGGCGATATCGCCGACAAAAGGCGCGCCGCCCAGGCCATCGTAGATCTTGCCATTGCGAATGATCAGGTCGTACATCGGTTCAGGCTCCTCATCCTTGCCGCTGCGCCGGGTCTGCTGCCCGGTCGTCTGGCGGTTCGGTGAGGATGCTACGCGAGTTTCGGCGAAAGGAAAGGGGGTAGCGGTATGGTTGCGCAACCGCTCAGGTCGTCTCCATCGCCCGCGCCACCGACAGGAACTCCTCCACGCTCAGCGTCTCCGCCCGCCGCGCCGGATCGATGCCCACGGCTTCCAGCGCCGTGAGCGCGCCGGGCAGCCCCTTGAGGCTCTGGCGCAGCATCTTGCGCCGCTGGCCGAACGCGGCGGCCGTGATCGCCTCGAGCCGCGCGGCCCTGATCCCGTCGGGCATGTCCGCAGGCGTCAGATGCACGATCGCCGACATGACCTTGGGCGGCGGGGTGAAGGCGCTGCGATGGACCTTCATCGCCAGCCGCGCTTGGCAGCGCCACTGGCTGAGGATAGCGAGCCTGCCATAGGCATCGCTGTCGGGTGCGGCGACGATCCGGTCGGCGACCTCGCGCTGGAACATCAGCGTGAGCGATCGCCATTGCGGCGGCCAGTCCTGGCCGCTCAGCCAGCCGATCAGCAGCGCGGTTCCGACATTATAGGGCAGGTTCGACGCGATATGGCAGGGCCCCGGCATCACGCTCGCGAGCGGGATCTCGAGCGCATCGCCCTCGATCACCTTCAACTGACCCGGAAAGGCCTCGCCCAGCTCGGCGAGGGCCGGCAAACAGCGCCGATCGCGTTCGATCGCGGTAACGTTCGCGCCCGCGCGCAGCAGCGCCCGTGTCAGCCCGCCAGGTCCGGGGCCGATCTCGAGCACATCCTGCCCATCGAGGTCGCCGGGCACCGCCGCGATCCGGTCGAGCAACTGTTCGTCGAGCAGGAAATTCTGCCCGAGTGCCTTGCTCGCGGCCAGGCCATGACGCGCGATCACCTCGCGCAGCGGGGGCAGGGCAGTGACGGGCGTGCGCATCAGCCCTCGTACGACTGGCGATGCGTCCAGGCCGCTCGCGCCATGCGGATCGCGGCGATCATCGAGCGCGGGCTGGCCAGCCCCTTGCCCGCGATGTCGAACGCGGTGCCGTGGTCGGGCGAGGTGCGCACGATCGGCAGGCCCAGCGTCATGTTGACCGCATCGTCGAAATGCAGCGCCTTGACCGGGATCAGGGCCTGATCGTGATACTGGCACAACGCGACATCATAGCGATCGCGCGCAGCGGCGTGGAACATCGTATCGGCGGGCAGCGGACCTGCGACCAGAAAGCCCTCGTCGCGCAGCAGGTCGATTGCGGGCTGGATGATCTCCATCTCCTCGCGGCCCATGCTGCCTTGTTCGCCCGCATGCGGGTTGAGCCCGGCAATGGCGAGGCGCGGGCGCTCGATGCCGAAATTGCGCGCCATGCCCTTGGCTGCGGCGCGCGCGCGGTTGACGATCAGCTCGGTCGACAGCGCCCCCGGCACATCGGCGATACCGATATGCACCGTGATCGGAATGACCCGCAGATCGGGACCGGCGAGCAGCATCGCGACATTCTGGCGCGAAACGCCGCAGGCCTCGGCGATGAATTCGGTCTGGCCGGGAAAGTTGAAACCGACCTTCTGCAGCTGGATCTTCGAGATCGGCCCCGTCACGATGCCGCATGCGGTACCTGCGCGCGCCAGACCCACGCCCATTTCCAGTGCTTGCAGCGCGCAGCGCGCGCCGTCGAGATCGGGTTCGCCGGGGATCACCGGGCCGCTGTCGATGACCGGCAGCACGGGCAAGGCAGTGGCAAAGGCATCTCGCGCCTCCCCGGGGTCGCCGATCACCTCGATCGGTCCGTGCCAAACAGCCTCGAACGCGCGTGGGTCGCCTACCGCGAAAAACGGCGTCAGACCCTCGGCCTCGCGCGCGTCCCAGCTCTTGCCGATGATTTCCGGGCCGATACCGGCAGGATCACCGGCCGAAATGGCCAGCAATTGCGTCACGCGAGGCACCGACCGGGGTGCATCAGTTATACTCGATCACGGCGTCGCGGCGAAGGTCGCGCAGATAGATCTGCGCGCGACGATTGACCTTTTCCTCTTCCATATTGGCCATCAGCTGTTCGGGGCTGGGGCCGCCATCGGCCGAAGGATCATCGCGGCCGCACAGGACAAGGACGCGCACGCCGTCCTTGACCGAGCCGAAGGGCTGGGTCGCTTCGCCGATCGACAGCGCGATCAGCGTGTCCTGCAGCGGCGCAGGCAGTTCGCGCACGGGCACCTGATCGTTGTTGGTGACGGTGGCGCCGAGCTGCTTGGCGATCTCGTCGGCCGCGCCGCAACCCTTGATCTGCCGTGTGGCCGAGGCGAACTCGGACGCGCGCCTGGTCGCTTCAGCTTCGGAGATGCCGGGCGGAAAGGCGATCGACAGCTGCTTGAGGCCGAGCAGGGCATCGCGCGGGTTGGCGGTCAGCACCTGGCGCTTGTCGATCAGATAGATCAGCGAGAAGCCGCCGGGAATTTCGATCGGCCCCGCGAGCTGGCCGACCTGCATGTCGCGTGCAACGACGCCCAGCGCTGGCGGCAGCTGTCCAAGCTGGATCCAGCCGAGATCGCCGCCCACCGCTGCGGTCGACGCTTCGGAAAACTGGCGAGCATAGGCGACGAACGATCCGCCCTGCTGCAGCTGCTGCACGATCTGCGCGGCGTTCTTGGCGACTTCGGCGCGGTTCTGCGAGTTGGCGGAGAGGTAGATCTCGCCGATGCGATATTCCTCGGTACCCTTGTTGGCCTTCAAGCGCTCGATGACTTCCTTCACCTCCTCTTCGGAGACGTTAATGAAGGGAGTGACGTTGCGGCCGAGCAGGCGCTGCCACGCGAGTTCGCCGCGGATCTGGCGCTTGAGCGAACGCGGCGAAGAGCCGATGCTGGCCAGATACTTGTCGAGCGCGCCGGTATCGCGACGGAAATTCTGCTGCGCGACCTGCGCATAGGTCCGCTCGACCTGGTTCTCGTCGACCTTGATGTCGTTGGCGGCAGCTTCCTGGATCTGCAGTGTCTCATCGATCAGGTTACGAAGGACCTGCAGGCGCAGGCGCTGACGCTCTTCTTCCGATACGGGCGCATCGTTGGCTGCGAGGATCAGCGCCACGCGCTCGTCGATATCGGTACCGGTGATGATCTCGCTGTTGACGATCGCGGTGGCGCGGCGGACATTCGGGTCCTGCTTGCCGAAGATCGTCAGCCCCTCGGGCACTTTGAGCGAGGTGTCGGGCATCGCCGCCGCGTCATCCTGCACCGTCTGGCCGGTGGCGGGGAGGGCGAGGCCGGCGATCAGCGCGCTGGCCAGCGTGGTCCGGGCCAGCTTGCGGGTACGGATCGCGATAGTGTTCAATGCGTGCAAGCTCATATCTTCCTGAATGGGACAAAGCGACCCCTTGCCCAAAATCGGCTTAACCGTGGCTGAGCGGGGCGGTGAATATCGCCTTTGCGATCAAAAGCCAAGGTTGCGCAGGGCGACACGCAGCAGAAAGGTATCGCCGCGCTGGGCATCGCCCACCGGGATATAGTCGCGCCGCCAGGTAACGCCGAGCTCGAGGCAGTCATCCTCATAGGCGACGCCCAGCCGCGTGCGGATCGGCTGGAAGCCGTCGGCCTGAAGCGCCGGGTCTTCCTCGCGGTCGCTGAGATCGAACACGCCTGCGCCGAAGATCGACCAGTAGCGCGCGATGCGCACCCGGCCTGCAACACGCAGTTCCTCGCGGTCCTGCAGGTCCTCGATTTCCGGACCGATATCGCGGTTGAGTCTGAGATAGCCGACCTGGACATAGGTCTGGCGACCACCCACGGTGACATCGACTTCGTTCCGGCGCACGGCCAGGTTGTCCTTGTCGAGCCGGAAGCGGTGGGTGTAGCGGATGAAGTTGCGCAGCTTGAGGTCGAGCCGGCCGACCACGTCCGACGTGCGGTTGCCGAGGCCCGTGCCTTCGGGCAGGAAATCGCGCTCGTCATCGAAGCGATAGCTCTGTCCGACGACGGCATTCAATTGCATGCCCGGGCGCTGGAGCGACCATTCGACACCGTAGACGACGCGCACGCCTTCTTCCATCCGGTCATAGCCGGGCAGGCGATTGAGCGAGAAGAGGTTGCTGTCTTCCAGTTCGATCGCGCGCGAATCCTCGTTGGGCAGTTCCAGATTGCCCGTGGTGGGAGTCGCTACGACCTGCACGCGCGGGCTCAGCACCTGGGTGCCGCCAAAGGCCTCGCCGACGAACGGCCAGCGCATGTCCGCCGCGATCGATCCGCTGGCGCGCGCCCTGAGTCCGGACTCGCCGCGATAGATCAGCGTGTTGGTGAGCGCATTGTCGCTGCTGTTGTAGACGTCGCCGCGCGCCAATGCGGTCAGCGTGAATTCCTGGCCCAGGCCGGTCAGGCGGCGCATGTCCCAGCGGGCCTGTGCAAAGGCCCGCTGCGTGTCCTGGCCAGAGGTGCGGCCGATGGCGAGCGTGTTGAGCTGGAACTCGACCTTCCCGCCTGCAACCTGGTTGGGCATGCGATAGCGCCAGTCGACCACCGGCAGCGCGATTGGCACCTGGCCCTGCGGATCATTGACGCGCAAGGTCTGCGTCGCCCAGCCAGCCAGCGAGAAATAGCTGTTCGGCCCGATCCGCTCCGCCTCGATCGTCGAGCGCAGCCGGTCTTCGCGGCTCACGTCATAGCGGCGCAGGAAGGTGCGGTCGGTAACCGCACGGATCGATCCGCTGATGCTCCACGCCTCGTCCAGCTGGAACCGCCCGGTCGCATCGAAATAGCCGCGAAAATCGTTCTGGCTGTCCGGCGCGACATTGCCGGCACCCACGGGAATGCGCGATCCGGCAGTGGCATAGCCGGTGATCTGATAGGCGCCGCGATCGGTGAGCGCGCGATAGGTCGCATTCACCATGGGAAGCGCTTCGGTGAACACCGATCCGGTGACGGTCAGGTCGCGATTGGGCGCCAGGCTAATATAATAAGGCAGGCTGAGCTGAACGCCATTGGCCTGGCTGAAGCGGATATCGGGAACGAGTATGCCCGATCCGCTGCCTTCGCCGACCGGGTGGCTGAGCCCCGGCATCGGAATGACCGGCAGGCCGAACAGCTCGAGCCGCGCGCCATCATAGCGCACGCGCTTGTCGGCAGGGTTGTAGACGACCTTGATCGCGCGGAGCTGCCAGCTCGGCTTCTTGGGCTTGCCGGTGGGGGTTTCCACCAGACAGGCCGAATAGGCGGCATTTTCGAGCGTGATGACGCCATCGGTCCGGGTGCCACGGCTGGCGACCATGCGGCCGCCGGCTTCGAGCACGACCAGGATATTCTCGATCACGCCGTCGCGGATCGATTCGGTCAGCTCGATCGAATCGCCATAGAGCTTGTTGCCTTCGGCATCGGTGATCTGGACGCCGCCATTGGCGCGGACCTGGCCGGTCTTGCGATCCCAGGTGACGCTGTCGGCGACCAGCGACTGGTCTGCGCGGACCAGCAGCACGTTGCCGGTGGCAGTGACGACATCGGCATTGCTGTCGTAATCGAGCCGGTCGGCGGTAAACTCGATGACCTGCTGTTCTTCGCCGGCGGCGCCTGCGGCAGGCGCGTTCTGTTCATCGGCATATTGCACGATGTCCTTGCGCGTGAACGTCAGATTTTCGCCGAGCAGATAGCTGGTGCGCGTGCAGACGGGTTGCGCTGCGGCCTGATCGGCGGCGAGCGCAGGGGCTGCCTGCGCTGCGAGCAGCGCTGATCCCAGCAACAAACCTGTCCGTGAAAAGCGCAAGCCAGCCATCCGTCGATTCATGCGGTGGTTGTCATCGCCCAGAATCACGGGCCGTCCACGCGCCAGAATCGCGCCTATTGCACTGCAAAAGCCCGAGCGCAAACCGCTTTCGATGGTCCGTTTAAGGCTGCGGCAAATGCTGGCAAACAAACCGAACCTGTCCTATCGCTTGCAAGCTGCGATCTGCCACCAATATGGCACGCAGCGCCGTGTCGCCCCTTTGCGCCGCTCCGTCTTAGGCTCGACATGGTTCACAATCGATTAACCGGCCGACCGGCCCGCCTTTCGGGGACCCTTTGATGAACATTGTTTTCGACGCTTCCGCAGACGCTTATGCCGTGATCGCCTATCCGGTCGCCAAGGATGAGCTGGCCAGCCTCAACCTGCCGCTCGAATCCGGCAAAGTGGTGATCGATGGCGCGAAAGCGGCGCGTTTCGAGGGCGGCGCGGGCGAGGTGTTCGACATTTTCGTGGGCGAAGGAGGCAAGACGCTGCGCGTCGCGCTGGTCGGCACTGGCGGTCAGTCGCGCACCGATCTGGAGCGCGCCGGCGGTCAGCTGGTCGCCAAATATCAGCGCTCGGGCGTGGTCTCGCTCGCCGTCGACATGGGGCTTGGCGCGCTGGGCGGCAATCGCGAGGGCGCGAGCCAGTTCCTGTTCGGTGCGACGCTGCGCAGCTGGGCGCACGATCATTATCGCACCAAGCTGCCCGCGAAGCAGAAGGTGAGCCTGGGCGAGATCGGCGTCGTCAATGGGCCAGCGGGCCTTGGTGCGGTGTGGACCGACCAGGCCGCGATTGCCGAGGGCGTCGCCTTCACCCGCGATCTGGTGACCGAGCCGGCCAATGTCATCTATCCCGAAAGCTTTGTCGAACGCTGCAGGCATCTGGAATCGCTCGGCGTCGAGATCACCGTGCTGGGCCAGGAAGAAATGGCCAAGCTGGGCATGGGCGCGCTGCTCGGCGTTGCGCAGGGCTCGGTCCGTCCGCCGCGGCTGATCGCGATGCGCTGGAACGGCACCGGCGACGCAAAGGCCAAGCCGGTGGTTCTGGTCGGCAAGGGCGTGACCTTTGATACCGGCGGCATCTCGATCAAGCCCGCTGCCGGCATGGAAGACATGAAATGGGATATGGGCGGCGCAGGCGCGGTCGCGGGCACGATGAAGGCACTCGCCGGACGCAAGGCCAAGGCGCATGTCGTCGGCATTTGCGGGCTGGTCGAGAACATGCCCGACGGCAATGCCCAGCGCCCCGGCGACGTGGTGACCAGCATGTCGGGCCAGACGATCGAGGTGATCAATACCGACGCCGAGGGCCGTCTGGTGCTGTGCGATGCGCTCCACTGGGCGCAGGAGAATTACGAACCCGAATATATCGTCGATCTGGCGACGCTGACCGGTGCAATCATCATCTCGCTGGCCGATCAGCATGCCGGGCTGTTCAGCAATGACGATGGCCTTGCCGAAAAGCTGACCGCAGCAGGCAAGCTGGCGGGCGATCCGCTGTGGCGCTTCCCGCTGAGCAGCGCCTATGACAAGATGATCGACAGCCCGATTGCCGACATGAAGAATGTCGGGGCCAAGGGCGGGGGGTCGATCACCGCAGCGCAGTTCCTGCAGCGCTTCATCAAGCCCGGCGTCAAATGGGCCCATCTCGACATCGCCGGCATGGTCTGGGCGGACAAGCCCGGCCCGGTTTGGGACAAGGGCGCGACCGGTTATGGCGTTCGCCTTCTGAATCAGTGGATTGCGGATAATTTCGAGAATTGATCCGAACTCTCGAGTGGTGGTTTTCGAGGTCACCCCCGCGAAGGCGGGGGGGCCGCTTTTGCACAAGGGTCACTGCCTGATCAGGATTTCCGCTTTCGCGGGAATGACGATGCATGATGCGAAGGGGCTGAAATGCAGGTCGATTTCTATCACCTGACGCGCGATCCCGCTGAGCGGGTGCTGCCGCTTCTGGCGGAGCGCACGTTGGCGCATGGGCAGCGCATGCTGGTGCTGTCATCCGATGCCGGGCATCGCCAGGCGCTGAGCACCGCGTTGTGGTCGCTCAAGCCCGACAGTTTCCTCGCGCATGGCGAGATCGATGGGCCTAATCCCCAGGTGCAGCCGATCCTGCTCGCCGATCGGGTGGAGCCCGCCAATGGCGCGCGGTTCATCGCGCTGGCGGACGGGCAGTGGCGCGATGAGGCGCTGGGCTTCGATCGGGTGTTCCTGCTGTTCGGCGAGGCGACGATCGCCGATGCGCGCAAGGCCTGGGTCGCGCTGGGCGAACGCAAAGGGCTGGAGCGGCATTACTGGAAGCAGGATGGCGGCAAATGGGTTGAACAGACCCCCGGCAAGCGTCAGGATGCGCGCGAACCATAGGAGACGGTGGAATGCGCAACTCTTTGATGGCAGTCGCAGCGGTGGTGCTGCTGGCAGGCTGCGGCGGCGAGAAGACCGTCTATAGCGATGCCGAGGGCAACGAGGTCAAGGTCACCCGCGAGGGCGATGGCGACGCGTCGGAGGTCAAGATCACCAGCGCGGACGGCTCGGCTACCGTCAACATCAACGCCGGTGCAACCGATGCCAAGCTGCCGTTCGGGCTGGAAGTCTATCCGGGCGCCAAGGTCGTCTCGACGATGAACAGCAACAGCGATGGCAACAAGGGTGCCATGGTCGTCATGGAAAGCAGCGCCAAGCCCGATGCCGTCATCGCCTGGTATCGCAAGTCGGTCGAGGGCAAGGGCTTCAAGGTCGAGACAGAGATCACCACCGGTGACATGCGCGCGATTGCAGGAGCCAAGGACGGTGGCTCGTTCACCTTGCAGGTTGCCCCTGCGGATGCCGGATCGTCGATCACGCTGATCGCAGGGGCCGGCTGAACGGGCGTACCCGGCCGGTCTTTCGGCGGTTTTTCTTGCAGCGCACCATACGGCCCGCTAGGGGCGGCGGCGAATCGCGCCGTGCGTGCGCGAGGCATATCACCTAAAGCAGGAGCATCCCCATGGCCGTCACCCGGACCTTTTCGATCATCAAGCCCGACGCCACCCGTCGCAACCTGACCGGCGCGGTCACCAAGATGCTGGAAGAAGCCGGCCTGCGCGTCGTCGCTTCCAAGCGCATCCACATGACCCGCGAACAGGCCGAGGGCTTCTACGCCGTCCACCGCGAGCGTCCCTTCTTCGGTGAACTGGTCGAGTTCATGATCTCGGGCCCCGTCGTCGTGCAGGTGCTGGAAGGCGAAGACGCCGTGAAGCGCAACCGCGACATCATGGGCGCCACCAACCCCGCAAATGCTGAGCCCGGCACCATCCGCAAGGAACTGGCCGAAAGCATCGAAGCGAACTCGGTCCACGGTTCGGACAGCGAAGAGAATGCCGCGATCGAGATCGCCTATTTCTTCAAGCCGGAAGAAATCGTCGGCTGATCATCATGCCACGCGCTGCCGGGCCCGATCTGAACCCGGCAGCGCTGGCATCGCCGCAAATGCGAGGCACCCGCGATCGCCTGGCCAGGCTGCGGATCGCGATGACTTATTTCTGGCGGCACCATCGCCTGCCGGACCTGGAAGATCCCCGACGCTTCACCGAATTCGTCCAGCGCCGCAAGCTGATCGACCGCGACCCGCGAATGCCGGTCTGCTCGGACAAGGTCGCCGCCAAGGCCTATGTCGCCGACCGGCTCGGACGCGAATGGACCACCCCAACGCTCTGGCAGGGTGACGTGCTGCCGAAAATTCCAAGCTGGCCCCTGCCGCTGGTCGTCAAGTCGCGCCATGGCTGCAATCAACGCGCCTTTGTCCGCAGTTTGCGCGATGACTGGGAGGCGGTGCGACGCAGGAGCAAGGCCTGGATGGCCCAGCCCTATGGCCTCTGGCTCGATGAATGGCTCTATCTTGAGATCCCGCGCGGGCTGCTGGTCGAACCCTTTATCGGCACAGATGGGCAGCTCCCCATCGACTACAAGCTCTATGTCTTCGGCGGCGAGGTGGCGTGCATCCAGGTGCATCTGGAACGCGAGACGCGGCATCGCTGGATGCTGTTCGACCGCCAATGGCGGCGCTTCTCGTCGCCGACACGCGATCCCGACCCTGCCAGGCCAAGCTCGCTGGACCGGATGATCGAGGCTGCCGAAACGCTGGGGCAGGGCTTCGATTTCGTCCGCGTCGATTTCTACGAGATCGACGGAGCACCGCGCTTCGGCGAGATGACCTTCTATCCGGGCTCGGGGCTCGATCCGTTCGATCCGCCGGAGATCGACCTGATTCTGGGGCGACTCTGGGCGGAGGCCCGCAGGTAACGCCGCCGATCAGAATTCCGCCGCGATGTCCATGAACCTGGTCAGCCGCTTCGGCGCGACGCTGCGCCAGCTGCGGTGCAGCCAGTCGGCAATATGGTCCCAATCGGTGCGGCCCGTATCGAGCCGGATCGCGATCCAGCCCGACGGCGCGTAGAATTTGGGCAGGTAATAAAGTTCGGGGTCCTGATCGACCAGCGCGGCCTGCTCGTCCGCGCCGCTCGTCTTGACGAGCAGCGCGATCGCTTCCTCGCCATGATGGTGGATCGAGACATAGGCGAAATATTTGCCGGCCTTCTCGCCGCCGACGCGCCAGCCGGGCGCGCCGTGCGAAGGGCGCGCGTCGGTCTCGGGCAGCGCAAGCGCCAGTTCGCCGACCTTGGCGACGATCCAGTCGGGATCGCTCTCGCGCGCGACATAATCAGCAAGCGTGCGCGAATAGAGCTGATGCTCGGCGATCAGCACGCGTGCGGCGAGGCTCTCGGCGCTGTCGCCGGGCAGGATCGCGACCTCGGTCTGGCCGAGCACCGGGCCGTCATCGAGCTCGGCCGTTACCAGGTGCACGCTGCACCCCGCGACCTTGTCACCGGCGTCGAGAGCGCGCTGGTGCGTGTGGAGCCCCTTGTACTTGGGCAGCAGCGAGGGGTGGATGTTGAACATCCGTCCCTCCCAGCTGCGGACGAAACCGGGGGTGAGGATGCGCATGTATCCGGCAAGCGCGACATGGTCCGCACCCGATTGCCGGATTGCCTTGTCCATCGCCGCATCATGGCTCTCGCGGTCCATCCCCTTATGCGACAATGCGAAGGTTGGGACGCCCTCGGCTGCGGCCAACTTCAGCCCGCCTGCATCCGGATCGTTCGAGGCGACGAGCACCACCTCATAGGGGCAGGTCGGCGCGCGCGAGGCATAGAGCAACGCGGCCATGTTGGTGCCGCTGCCCGAAATCAGTATGGCGAGCCGGGCTTTAGCCGGCATGGGTGGCGCTCCACGCCGATTTCGCGCTCCAGGTCTCGATCGATCCGCTGACGGTGCAGCCCTTGTCGCCTGCATCGATGCGGCCGATTCGGTGGACGGTCTCGCCCGCCGCTTCCAGATCGGCGGTCACGCTGGCGACATCGCTTTCGGCCACCACCAGCGCCATGCCGATGCCGCAGTTGAAGGTGCGCGCCATTTCCTCGGGCTCGATATTTCCCTGCGCCTGCAGGAACGCCATCAGCCGGGTCTGCGCCCAGGCATCGGCATCGACATGCGCATGCGCGCCTTCGGGTAGCACGCGCGGGATATTCTCGAGCAACCCGCCGCCGGTGATATGCGCCATGGCCGCGATCCGGCCCGATTTCACCACCGGCAGCAGCGAGGAGACATAGATTCGCGTCGGCGCGATCAGTGCGTCGATGAGCAGAATCTCCTGGTCGAACAGCGCGGGGCGGTTCATCTTCCAGCTCTTGTCCGCGGCCAGGCGGCGGACAAGCGAATAACCGTTCGAATGCACGCCCGAGGAGGCAAGGCCCAGCAGAACGTCGCCCGGCTTCACGCGGGCGCCGGTCAGCACCTCGTCGCGCTCGACCGCACCGACGCAGAAGCCCGCGAGATCATAATCGCCCGGCGCATACATGCCCGGCATTTCTGCGGTCTCGCCGCCGATCAGCGCGCATCCGGCGAGCTTGCAGCCATCGGCAATGCCTGCGACGACACGCTCGGCCACGCCCGTATCAAGCTTGCCGGTGGCGAAATAGTCGAGGAAAAACAGCGGCTCGGCACCCTGTACGATCAGATCGTTGACGCACATCGCGACCAGATCGATGCCGATCGCATCATGCCGGTCATGATCGATCGCGAGCTTGACCTTGGTGCCCACGCCGTCGTTCGCGGCGACCAGCAGCGGGTCCTTGAACCCGGCGGCCTTGAGATCGAAAAAGCCGCCAAAGCCGCCCAGTTCGGCATTGGCGCCGGGGCGGGCCGTCGCCTTGGCCAGCGGGCCGATCGCCTTGACCAGTGCATTGCCCGCGGCAATCGAAACGCCTGCCTGGGCATAGCTGTAGGAAGTCGGATTGGGCGCGTCGCCGGTCTTGTCAGTCATGGCCAGAGCGGTTAGCGACTTCTCGCTTGGATTTCCACGCCATTGTCGCCAAAAGAGCGGCCTCGCCGCCGCCGGAGACGGGCAGGGGGCGACAAGCTCGTTTTCGCGCGGTTGTTTGAAGCTAGGATACATTGATCACCAGCCTGCCCCTGCAACGTCCGGCGCCCCGATTTTCGCGCGTCTGGATCGCCTTCGCCCTGTTCGCGCTGCTGCTCGGCGCGGGCGCGCTGGTCTATGCCCAGATCGAGGGCGATCGCGGCATTCCGCCGATTGCCAGCGGCGGCGATTTCGAGGTGAGCGGGGTCAAGGTTGATGGCTCGGGCAAGAATGCCGATGAGGCGCGCTCCAACGCCTGGCGCGACGCGCAGCGCAAGGGCTGGCAGAAGCTGTGGTCGCAGATGAACCGTTCGGGCGCAGCGCCCAAGCTCAGCGATTCGGCTCTCGACGGCATCGTCTCGGCGATCGTCGTGGAGAACGAGCAGATCGGCCCGCGCCGCTATATCGCCACCCTGGGTGTGCTGTTCGATCGTGCGCGTGCCGGTGAGCTGCTCGGTGTCAGCGGATCGGTGCTGCGATCGGCGCCGATGCTGGTGGTGCCCATCTATATCAGCGGCGGCTCGGCGCAGACCTTCGAGAACCGCACGCCCTGGCAGGCAGCCTGGGCGCGTTATCGCACCGCCGAAAGCATTGTCGATTATATCCGTCCTTACGGATCGGGCGCGGATTCGCTGCTGGTCAACGCCGCGCAGACCGGACGCCGCAGCCGCACCTGGTGGCGCCTCATTCTCGACCAGTTCGGCGCTGCCGATGTGGTCATCCCGGTGGTGCAGGTCGAACGGCAATATCCCGGCGGGCCGATCACCGGGCGCTTTGCTGCGCGCTTCGGCCCGGATAGCCGCCTGCTGGGTAGCTTCACGCTGAAGGCGCGCAACAGCGACGGGCTGGCCGCGATGCTCGATCAGGGCATCAAGCGGCTCGACCGCATCTATGCCGGCGCCGTCCGCTCCGGCGAACTCCGCCCCGATTCCTCGCTGATCATCGAGAAGCCGGTCGAAGTGGTCGAGGAGATGCTCGACGACAGCCTGGCCGAGGATATGCCCGTCGAATCGGGCGGTCTGACCACGGGCACGCAGATCATCTCGATCCAGTTCGACACCCCCGATGTGGCGGCCGTGCAGGCGGGCGAACGGCTCGTGCGCAGCATTCCGGGCGTCAATTCCGCCAGCACCGCCAGCCTTGCCCTGGGCGGCACGTCGGTGATGCAGGTCAATGCGCAGATCGATATCGATGCGCTGCGCGGCGCGCTCGAGGCACGCGGTTTCCGCGTCCAGCAGGGGGCAGGGGTGCTGCGCATATCGCGCGCGGCCCCGGCGCCCGGCGGCGGATGACATGACTCGCCAGTTCGCTCTGCCCTTTGCGGCAGCCGGACCGGACGGTGACAGCGAATTCCTGGTCACTGCCGCGAACCGTGCGGCGATCGACCGGCTGTTCGACTGGACCCGGCTGCCCTTTGGCGCGGCGGTACTGATCGGCCCGACGGGATCGGGCAAGACCGTGATCGGCAGGGCCTTTGCCGCAGGCTCTGGCGGTGACTTTATCGACAATGCCGATGGCGAGAGCGACGAGGCGCTGTTCCATGCCTGGAACCGGGCGCAAACTCAGGGGCTGCCGGTGCTGTTTGCCGCGAGCACGCCGCCGGGCAAATGGGGCATTAAGCTGCCCGATCTGCTGTCGCGCCTCGGGGCATCGTTGCTGATCGAGATTCCGCCGCCCGACGAGGAGATGACGCAGCTGCTGTTGCAGAAACTGCTCGCACGGGCCGGGCTCGCCTTGCCCGATGGCCTGGCGCATTATGCCGCGTTGCGCACCGAGCGATCCTATCCCGCCATTCGCGACCTGGCGCGCACGATCGACGAGATGGCGCTGGCAATGCAGCGCCCGATCGGCCAAAGACTGGTGCGCGAGGCACTGGTGAAACTGGCAGGAACCGATGGCAGCCCAACCGACTGAGATCGAAGCGAAACCGGCGGGTTCTATCGAATCGCAACGCCGCTATTTCAACCGAGAGCTGAGCTGGCTGGCGTTCAACGATCGCGTGCTCGAAGAGGCGTGCAATCCGCGCCATCCCTTGCTCGAACGGCTGCGTTTCCTGTCGATCTCGGGCAACAATCTCGACGAGTTCTTCATGGTCCGCGTCGCCGGGCTGGTCGGTCAGGTCGCGCAGCATGTCGAGGAGCGCTCGGCCGACGGGCGCACGCCGGTGCAGCAGCTTGCCGCGATCGAACGGGCCGTCGACCGGCTGAATGCCGAGCAGCAGCGCGTGTGGAGCGAATTGCGGACGCTGCTTGCCGATACCGGCGTG
Organism: Blastomonas sp. CCH1-A6; assembly: GCF_001556365.1. Classification (NCBI taxonomy): domain Bacteria; kingdom Pseudomonadati; phylum Pseudomonadota; class Alphaproteobacteria; order Sphingomonadales; family Blastomonadaceae; genus Blastomonas; species Blastomonas sp. CCH1-A6. Next base: position 22,451 of record NZ_LSIS01000181.1, read on the forward strand.
GTCGAAGCCAATGTCGAGGATCTGGGCGAAACCGACCGGGCCTGGCTGCGCGAGCATTTCGTGACGCAGATCTTCCCGGTGCTCACCCCGCAGGCGCTCGATCCGGCGCATCCCTTTCCGTTCATCCCCAACAAGGGGCTGAGCCTGATCTTCGATCTCAAGCGCCGGTCGGATGGCAAGACGGTGCGCGAACTGGTAATGCTGCCGGCCACCATGCCGCGTTTCCTGCGCATTGCCGGGGGGCGGGGCCTGTATCTGGCGCTCGAGAAGATCGTCGTGGCGTTCGCCGACAAGCTGTTTCCCGGCTATGACGTGCGCGGATCGGGGCTGTTCCGTATCATCCGTGACAGCGATATCGAGGTCGAGGAAGAGGCCGAGGACCTGGTGCTCTATTTCCGCACGGCGCTGAAACGCCGGCGGCGGGGTCAGGTGATCCGCCTGGAGACATCGCGGCTGATGGACAAGGGGCTGGCGCAGCTGCTCGACGACAATCTGCTGCACGAGGGCGGGACCAAGTCGTCGGATGACGGCTTTCTGGGTATCGGCGATCTTGCCGCGCTGGTCGACGAGGATCGCCCCGACCTGAAATTCCCAGCCTATACGCCACGTTTTCCTGAACGAATTCGAGAGCATAACGGCGATTGTTTTGCAGCTATCCGAAGCAAGGACATCGTCGTCCACCACCCTTATGAAAGCTTCGAGGTCGTCATCGCCTTCCTCAAACAGGCCGCGGCGGACCCCGATGTGGTGGCGATCAAGCAGACGCTCTATCGCGCGGGCAAGCAGTCGGCGGTGATCAACGCGCTGATCGCTGCGGCAGAGGCGGGCAAGTCGGTTACGGCCGTGGTCGAACTCAAGGCCCGGTTCGACGAAGAACAGAATCTGCTCTGGGCCAGCGCGCTCGAACGCGCCGGAGTGCAGGTCGTCTATGGCTTTATCGAGTGGAAGACCCACGCCAAGATCTCGATGGTGGTGCGGCGCGAGCCCGAGGGATTCCGCACCTATTGCCATTTTGGCACCGGCAACTACCACCCGATCACCGCGCGCATTTATACCGATCTGAGCTTCTTCACCGCCGATCCGCGCGCCGGACGCGATGCCGCGCAGCTGTTCAATTACATCACCGGCTATGTCGAGCCTGAGCAACTCGAACTGCTCTCCATGTCGCCGCGCGATCTGCGCAAGGATCTGATCGCGCTGATCGATCACGAGATGGAAGAGGCGCGGGCCGGGCGGATCGGAGCGATCTGGGCCAAGATGAACTCGCTGGTTGACCCCGCCATGATTGAGAAGCTCTATGCGGCGAGCAGCGCCGGAGTTCAGATCGAGCTGATCATCCGCGGCATCTGCTGCCTGCGCCCCGGCGTGCCCGGTCTGTCGGACAATATCCGGGTGAAGTCGGTCGTCGGGCGGTTTCTCGAGCACAGCCGCATCTGGGCCTTCGGCAATGGCGATGCGCTGCCAAATGACAAGGCGAAGGTCTTCATCAGTTCGGCCGACTGGATGCCGCGCAATTTCGATCGGCGCGTCGAGTACATGCTGCCGATCGAGAACCCCACGGTACACGATCAGGTGCTTGAACAGGTCATGGTTGCCAATCTGCTCGACAACGAACAGAGCTGGGAACTGGATGCCGATGGTTGCTATCATCGGATAAAAACCGAGGACAAGCCATTCAATCTGCACCGCTATTTCATGACAAATCCGTCGCTTTCGGGCCGTGGCAAGGCGCTCAAGCATAGCGAGGACGTGCCCAAGCTCAGCCTGCATCGGCGCGCCGCGAAGATCGATTGAGCCGGACGTCCCCGTGAATTTCTTCATTCGCAAGCAGAACCAGCCGGTTCACCTCTATCGTACCGCGATCATCGATATCGGCTCCAATTCGGTGCGCCTGGTGGTGTTCTCCGGACCGCGGCGCAATCCGGCGCTGATCTTCAACGAGAAGGTCATGGCCGGGCTGGGGCGCTCGCTTGCCGAAACCGGCATGATCGACGAGCCATCGATGGCGCGCGCCATCCAGGCGCTCGAACGTTTTCGGATCGTCGCGCGCGAAATGGATGTCGACGAGACCGTGTGCGTGGCGACCGCGGCGGTGCGCGATGCCGGCAATGGCGAGGAATTCACCCGCAAGGTCGAGGCGCTGGGTCTGGATATCACGATCCTGTCGGGCGATGACGAGGCGCGCACGGCGGGTCTGGGCGTGATTTCGGCTATTCCCGATGCCGACGGCATTGTCGGAGACCTGGGCGGCGGCAGCCTCGATCTTGCGCGCGTCGCCGGTGGCGAGGTGCTCGATACCGCCACCCTGCCGCTCGGCGTGCTGCGCGCGGCCGCCATCCGGCGCGGCGATTCGGCGGCGCTGTCGCGTACTTTCAAGAAGATGGTGGCGGCCTATCCGTGGCTCGCCGCGCATCCGGGCAAGCCCTTCTATCTCGTCGGCGGCTCCTGGCGCGCTTTCGGGCGGCTTGACATGCACCTGACGGCCTATCCGCTCAAGGTTCTGCACCAGTACCGGATCGATGTCGCACGGCCGGAAAAGGTGCTGGCGGGCTATCGCAGCATGGAGCGGGATGCGCTGCGCCAGGCAACCGGGCTCGCGCCGTCGCGCATCGAGACGCTGCCCGATGCGATCGCGCTGCTCCGGATGATGCGAGACCTGGTGAAGCCGAACGCCTTCGTGCTGTCGTCCTTCGGCCTGCGCGAGGGCCTGCTCTACGCCCGGATGGACCCGGAGGTACGCCAGCGCGATCCGCTGCTCGTCGCCACCGAACGTTTCGGCCAGCTGCAGTCGCGCTTCGGCGAGGATGCGCGGCCGTTGTTCGACTGGATAGCGCCGGTTTTCGGCGACGACCCGCCCGAATGGCAGCGCTGGCTGATGGCGGCGTGCCACCTGTCCGATGTAGCCTGGCAGGCGAGCCCCGATTTTCGCGCCGAACGCGGGCTGGAGATCGCGCTGCATGGCAACTGGGTCGGCATCGATGTCATCGGGCGGTCAATGATCGGGCAGGCGCTCTATACCAATTTCGGCGGTGGGCCGCGTCCGTTCCCGCTCGAACGCCATGTCGCATCGGATGCCATGCTCAACCGGGCGATCGGTTGGGGACTGGCGATGCGCCTGGCACAAAGGCTCGCGGCGGGCACGCACGATGTCTTGCGCCGATCGCGATTGCAGCGCAGCGGCGATGCGCTCGAACTGGTGCTGGAACCGCGCGACAAGGCCCTGATGGGCGAGGTGGTCGAGCGCCGCCATCGGCGTTTGGCGCAGTTTCTCGGGCTGCGGGCAACCGCAATCTGAGCGGCCCTACTGGTAAAACGCCAGACCAGGGTTTATCTAGCGGCAAACGCAGCTGCAAAGGGATGGCGCATGTTCGGCGCACTGAGCGAATATCTGGACTCGATCCGCGTGCGCGACCCTGCTCCGCGCTCCCGCTGGGAAATCCTGCTTTATCCGGGTGTGCTTGCGCTAGGTCTGCACCGCGTGGCGCACTGGCTGTTTACCGGAGAGCTGTATTTCCTCGCCCGGTTGGTCAACCATATCTCGCGCTTTCTGACGGCGATCGACATCCATCCGGGCGCGCAGATCGGCAAGTTCTTCTTTGTCGATCATGGCTTCGTCGTCATCGGTGAGACCGCCGTCATTGGCGACAATGTCACGATTTATCAGGGCGCGACGCTCGGCGGGCGCAACCCCACCGATGGCGTAGGCGGCAAGCGTCACCCCACGATCGAGGACGATGTCATCGTCAGCCTGGGCGCAGCGATCCTGGGCCCGGTGACCGTCGGCAAGGGCGCCCGCATCGGCGCCAATGCGGTGGTGACCAAGGATGTCGCTCCGGGATCGGTGATGGTCGGCATTCCAGCGCGGCCGACGCCGGTCGACGCTGCCGAAAAGCAGCGCGGGTTCGTGCAATATGGCACGCCGTGCAGCCAGACGTTCGATCCCAATACGCAGAAGCTCGAGCTGCTGCAGTGCGAGATCCGCCAGATGCAGGAGAGGATCGCGCAGCTGATCGACGAGCGTGACGAGGCCCGCCGCGCCGCGCGGCCTGCCGAGCCTGATCGTGACAGCGGGACCGCTGCTTGAGCATCGGCGGCAACGTTTCGCTCTTTCCGGTGCCGGGAGCCCCGGGCCAGGTCGGTTTCGACCGGGAGGAGCTTGGCCGCATTCTCGACCTGTATGGCCGTATGGTCGCAGCCGGCTTGTGGCGCGATTATGCGATGGACCTGGGCCGCGATGCGGCGGTGTTCTCTGCCTTCCGCCGGGCGACCGAGCGGCCCGAATATCGCATCGAGAAGCGTCCTGCGCTGCGCCGCAAGCAGGGCCAATGGGCGCTGGTGGGAGAAGGCGGTGCGGTGCTCAAGCGCGGGCACGAACTGTCCGGCGTACTCGCCCCGCTCGAGCGCAAACTGGTAAGGGTCGTCGACTGACCCCGGCTCAGACGTCCATCTCGTGCTCGCCGTGCGGCTCGAGACTGGCCGTGTGGAGCAACTGGCCGAGCCAGGCCGCAATCACGCACATCGCGGCACTCAGCAGCAGCTGGTAGATCACGTCGAGCCCGGCGACGCTGAGGCCGATCGCGATCAGCGAGCCGATCACCATCGCGCCGGAATTGACGATATTGTTCGCCGCAATCGTGCGCGCCGCCTCGCTCTTGTGCACGGTGGTGGTAAGAAAGGCATAGAGCGGCACCACGAACATGCCGCCGGCGACCGCAATGCCAAGCAGCGAGAGCAGCAAGGGGATCGCCATCGGATGGGTGACGAACTCGCCCACGCTGAACAGCGATCCGGGCTCGTCGGGCACCCATTGACGGCAGACGAAGAAGAACGCGACGACGAACAGACCCATGACGATCACCGATACCGGCGAATAACGTGCCGACACGGTGCCCTTGAGCAATGCGTTGATCGCGACCGATCCGATCGCGACGCCGATCGAGAATACCACGAGAAACAGGCTCGCGACCTCCTTGCTGGCGGTCAGCACGTTCTTGGCGAGCGGCGGGAACTGGATGAACAGCACCGCGCCGATCGTCCAGAAGAAGCTGATCGCGATGATTGCCAGGAATACGCGACGCACCCGGGTGGTCGCCTTGATCAGCGCGATCGAAGCGCGGATGAAGTTGAAATCGAGCTTGGTCGCTTCGGTCATCGGCGGGGCCGGCGGCACCTGGCGTCCAGTGAAATAGCCGATGATCGCGGTAAGAACGACCGCGACGCCCGCTACCTCGACCGGAATCCATCCCGCCAGGATGGTGCCGAGCAGGATGGCGATATAGGTTCCTGCCTCGACCAGCCCGGTGCCGCCGAGCACCTCTTCATCGTTCAGGTGCTGCGGCAGAATGGCGTATTTGATCGGCCCGAAAAAGGTCGAATGAATGCCCATGGCGAACAGCGCCAGCATCATCAGCGGTATGGCGACCGTGTGCACCGCGGTGCCCGCCCAGGCCATGTATAGCCCGGTTCCGCCGACCAGCATGATGATGATCTCGCAGAACTTGACGATGCGGATGATCACCGCCTTGTCGCGCGTATCGGCAAGCTGTCCGGCCAGCGCGGACAGCAGGAAGAACGGCAGGATGAAGATCGCGGTCGCAATCGCGCTGAACCAGGTTTCCGCCGTCTCGTCGTTGTACACGCTGTACACGACGAACAGAACCATGGCGTTCTTGTAGAGATTGTCGTTGAACGCGCCGAGCAGCTGGGTCACGAACAGGGGGAGAAAGCGCCTCTTGTTCAAAAGCGCGCCAGCTGAAGCCATGCTGAGTGTTCCTCGGTGGTTTGCCCGCAAGGCCCTCCGCCATCCGGCCTGCCCGGTGCGGGCGAGCGGCGATACGAAAAGCCTTGGCCGCCGTATCGGGTTCATGGGGCAGACGGTCAAGCCATTTCCATTGTCGGATAATCCGGTTATGAGGCGCACAGCCTATGCTCACCGTGCCCAACATCCTCACGCTCTCGCGGATCGTCACCGTGCCCTTGCTGGCCGCCCTGCTATGGTGGCCCGAATGGGCGACCGGCTATCTCATGGGCTTTGTCGTCTATTGCCTGATGGGCATTACCGACTATTTCGACGGCTATCTGGCACGCGCCCAGGGCGCGGTCTCCAGGCTCGGCATCTTCCTCGATCCGATTGCGGACAAGATCATGGTCGCGGCGGTGATCCTGATTCTCTGCGCCAATGGCAACATCCACGGGCTGCACGTCATCGCTGCGCTGATCATCCTGCTGCGCGAGATCACCGTTTCGGGCCTGCGCGAATTTCTCGCCGGATTGCAGGTTTCGGTGCCGGTGTCGCAGCTCGCCAAGTGGAAGACGACGCTGCAGCTGCTCGCGCTCGGCACGCTGATCTTCTCGGGCGGCTTTCCCGACCAGCCATGGATGCAGCAACTGGGCCTGGCCGCGCTATGGACCGCAGCGCTCCTGACGCTGGTCACCGGCTGGGACTATCTGCGCGTCGGTATCAAGCACATGGATTGACCGGGTCACGACTGGTTTTTCGTCATTCCCGCGCAAGCGGGAATCCCGCTTTTTGGCGAGCCATTTATCTGAAGCGGGACCCCCGCCTTCGCGGGGGTGACGGCAGAAAACGCCGCTCAACTGAAACTCAACCCGCGCATTTCCCCTCGGCATGGCCGCGCCGCAGGATGTCGGCGAGCATGCGGAATTCCTCGGCGCGGGGGCTGTTGCGACGCCAGATGATCGCGATGTCGCGCGAGGCATGGTCCGCGAGCAGCGGGCGCGCCACGACATCGGTGTTGTTCAATATGCCCGCATCGATCGCGATCTGCGGGAGCAGGGTCAGGCCCAGCCGGTTGTCGACCATCTGCACCAGCGTGTGCAGCGAGGTGCCGAACATCATCGCGCTCGCACGCAATTCGGGCCGGTTGCAGGCGGCGAGCGCATGGTCCTTGAGGCAATGGCCGTCCTCGAGCAGCAGCAGCCGCGATTCGTCGATCAGTTCGGGCGCGACCTTTTCCGGCGGGTCGCGCGGATCGTCCTTGGGAAAGGCGACATAAAGAGCATCGCTGAACAGGATTTCATGCTCCACATCGCCCGCCGGAAAGGGCAGCGCCAGCAGCACGCAATCGACCTGGCCGTGGTGCAGCGATTCGACCGCTGCGCCGCTGACCTCCTCGCGCAGGAACAGCTTGAGCTCGGGCTGCTCGCGGCGCAGACCGGGCAGCAGCCGTGGCAGCAGGAACGGCGCGATGGTGGGGATCACGCTCATCCTGAGGTCGCCCGACAGCGGCTTGCCCGAAGAGCGGACGAGATCGGCAAGCTCCTCGGCCTCGCGCAGGATGCGGTGTGCCTTGGCGACCACCTTGTTGCCGAGCGGGGTGAAGCGCACCACGCGCCGCGTGCGTTCGACCAGCACCACGCCGAGCAGAGTCTCCAGCTCGCGCAGGCCCGCCGACAGCGTCGACTGCGTCACGAAACAGGCGTCTGCTGCCTTGCCGAAATGCCCATGCTCCTCGAGCGCAACGAGATATTGCAGCTGCTTGAGCGTGGGAAGGTACGAGGTCATGGCTGCTCCGCGAGCGCGGCGGTCACCACCACCTCTTCGGGCTCGACGGCGAGTTCGGTGCGGGTCATCTTGATCCGGCCATCGGCGATCGCGAAGGCCATGCGCCCTTCGACCAGCGCCAGCGCATCGCGCCCGAACTGCTCGAACCGCCAGCCTTCCAGGATCGGCAGTCCCTTGCGCACGCCTGCCGCCAGGGCCTCCAGATCGTCGCTGCGCGCCAGCAGCCGAGCGGCCACGTCGATCTCGCGCGAGCGGATCTTGAGCAGCAGCTTGAGCAGGTCAGCGACGAGCGCGCCTTCCTTTCCCAGCGCGGGGCCACGCGGGCTCTTCGGCGGCATTTCGGCAGCGGTCAGCGGGCGCGCCGCGAACAGCGCGTCCATCATCCGCGCGCCAATGTCATTCTCTCGCCAGGCGCCGGACAGCCCGCGGACCTTGCCGAGTTCGGCCTGGGTCGAGGGCGGATGCGCGGCGATATCGGCGAGCGTCTCGTCCTTCATGATGCGGCCGCGCGGCAGATTCTTGTCCTGCGCTTCGGTCTCGCGCCACCAGGCGAGCGCGCGCATGCGGCCCAGAATCTGCGCGCTGCGGCCCGGCGGACGGATGCGCTGCCAAAGGGTGTCGGGATCGGGCTTGTACTGGCGCGGGTCGCCCAGCTTCTCCATCTCGATATCGAGCCACGCGCCGCGTCCGGTGCGGCGGAGCTTGTCGAGCATTTTGGGGAAGATCTTCGCCAGATGCGTGACATCGCCGATCGCATAGTCGATCTGCCGCGCCTCGAGCGGGCGGCGCGACCAGTCGGTAAAGCGCGCGCCCTTGTCGACGGTCAGCCCCAGCCAGCTTTCGACCAGGTTGGCGTACCCAATCTGCTCGGCCTGACCCAGCGCCATGGCCGCGATCTGCGTGTCGAACAGCGGGGACGGGGTCTTACCGGTGAGGTTGAAGATGATCTCGATATCCTGCGGCCCTGCATGAAACACCTTCAGCACATCGTGATTTTCGGTGAGCAGGTCGAGAAGGGGGCCAAGGTCGATCCCGGGCGCCTTGGGATCGATTGCCGCTGCCTCTTCCAGATTGCCGATCTGTACCAGGCACAGTTCCGGCCAATAGGTGTTTTCGCGCATGAATTCGGTGTCGACCGCGACGAAATCGGATTGGGCGAGGCGATCGCACAGCTGCGCGAGGGAATCGGTGTCGGTAATCAGCGGATGGATTTTCATGGGCAACCTATACAGCCTGCGCCTGCCGCCGCAAACCATCGCGCAAGTCCACAATCAATCCGTATTGGATGAGAATAACAAATTGGTATCTTTGAGAATCATGGGCTCTCCGTCTATGTAACGCACCGTATTCGCGGATGCCGGGGGCAAGCATGTGGGTGTATCAGCTGATCATCGTTGTTCTGGCATTGGCATTATTGGGCCAGTTGCTGGCTCAGGGCGGTGACGCGTTTCTCGTGCTGGAAAACTCTCGGCCCGTAGGTGGCGATCGCGAGGTGCTGACAATATTGGCCTGGGGCTTTGCAACGCGGGCCGGGCGAAGCGCCTGTATCTCCGATCCGGTCGGGCACGGGATCAACGATATGCGCTTTTCGATGAGCCTGGGGCAGATTCTGCTGTCGCTGATCACGCTGGGTTTCGTGCGTCGGGTGAACATCGATTACCGCCTGCATTCGGGCAACAGCCCGGTCGGTGGAACCTGATGCCCCGTCCCTTGCGCCATGGCCCTCGTCACTGGGTCAACTATCACGGCACAGAATCGGCAGAGCTCGGCGATCTGATCGAGCTGCTGAACAGCGAGCGGGAGGGCGGGCGCGACGTCCTGCACGACGTGGCCACTGACGTGCTGGCCTTGTTGCAGGAGGCGAGCCGAAGCGGGGCGAGCCTGCGCCCGCTGGGTGCAGGCTGGTCGCCATCGCCGATCGCGATCGTGCAGGGAGGCTGGCTGGTCGAGACGCGGCGGATCAACCGTTGCTTCGGCCTCACCGCGCAGGATGTCGTTCGGGGGACCGATCCGTCACGATTGATGCTGGTGCAGGCGGGGGCCACCGTCGACGAGGTCAATGACTGCGCCGAGGAACTGGGTCTCAGCCTGCGGACCGGTGGTGCGAGCAATGGCCAGACCTGGGCAGGAGCCTGCGCCACGGGCACGCATGGCAGCGTTCTGGATGCAGGCGGCATTCAGGATCATATCCGTGCGGTGCAGGTGGTGACGCCTTCGGGAATATTCTGGGTGGAGCCGCACAGGCCCGTCATGTCGCCGGAATTCGTTGCGGCGACCGGGAGCACGATCTTTCGCGATGATGATGTCTTTGCGGCCTGCCAGGTCGCCGTCGGCGCGATGGGCTTCATCACCGCGATGGTGATCGAATGCGTGCCCATCTACATGGTGCGCAACATCCAGAAGCGCGCGCGCATCGAGAGGGAGGATATCTCGCGCCTCGCCGAGGGCGACTTTCGCGGCTTCTCCCGCGCGTTCGGGTTGAACGAGGAGCCGCATTTCCTGCAGGTGATCCTCAACCCGTTCGCCCCGTTCGAAAAGGATGCGCTGCTACGCATGCTCTATCTGCGCGATTTCGACCCCGCTATCCCGCCGCCCCCGCGTCCGCTGACCGGCGCGGGCTATGATGCGCTTACCCTGATCGGCAAGGCGATGGCGGGCATCGATCTGCTCCGTGCCGACATCCTGCAGCTGGCGATGCGTGCGGGCTATGCGGTGCAGCGCGACATTCATGATCCCGAGGCGATCGCCACCTGGGGACACACCACCGAGCCGCACAATCCGATCGCCAATCTGTTCAACGGTTCGGTGACGATGCCGCGGTCCGATCTGGAACGCGCCTTCGATCCGTTGATCGAGGCGTTCCTGAGCGGCGGGGGCGGGACGGTGGTGACGCTGCGCTTCATGCAGCGCGCTGCCGGTCTGCTCGCCCCGGCGCGGTTCGACAGCAATGTCGTGATCGATTTCGATGGCCCGCGCAGCGACGTCAGCCATCGCAGCTATCGCGCGGTGGTGGCGAAGCTCGATGCTCTGGGCATCCGCTTCACTCGTCACTGGGGCAAGACCAACGATCTCGATGCCGTGCGCGTGGCCCGCGATTATGGCGACGACTATCGCCGCTTCCGCGTCGCGCAGCGCCGCCTGATGCCCGATTCGGCAGATATAGCGGTGTTCCGCTCCGACCCGTTGGTGCATTTGGGTCTGATCGACTGATCCGGTTCGGGGCGCGATCGCGCTGAAAGCTTGACAAAAGCGCATCGGCGCGGTGTTAGCCGCGCTATCGGCTGGCCTTGCTATCGGGCAGGCTCATCATCGCCCATTTTCGATCAGGATCCATGGTTCTCATGCACGCATATCGCACTCATAGCTGCACCGCGCTTCGCGCTTCCGATGTTGGCCAGCAGGTCCGCCTGTCGGGCTGGATCCATCGCAAGCGCGACCATGGCAACCTGCTGTTCATCGACCTGCGCGACCATTACGGCCTAACCCAGATCGTCACCGACAGTGAGAGCCCGGCCTTTGCCGCGCTCGAGCGGCTGCGCGTCGAGAGCGTCGTTACGGTGACCGGCACGGTGATTGCGCGCTCGCCCGAGACGGTGAACGCAAATCTGCCGACCGGCGAGATCGAGGTCCGCGCGGCCGAGGTCGTGATCCAGTCCGCCGCCGAAGAGCTGCCGATGCCGGTCGCGGGCGAGCAGGAATATCCCGAGGATATCCGGCTGCGGTACCGCTTCCTCGATCTGCGTCGCGAGCGGCTGCACCGCAATATCATGCTTCGTTCGCAAGTGATCGCGTCGCTGCGCCGCCGGATGGTCGAACAGGGCTTTACCGAATTCCAGACGCCGATCCTGACCGCATCCTCGCCCGAAGGCGCGCGTGACTATCTGGTCCCCAGCCGCGTGCATCCCGGCAAGTTCTATGCGCTGCCCCAGGCACCGCAGATGTTCAAGCAGCTGCTGATGGTGGCGGGCTTCGACCGCTATTTCCAGATCGCGCCGTGCTTCCGCGACGAGGACGCGCGCGCCGACCGCAGCCCGGGCGAGTTTTACCAGCTTGATCTTGAAATGAGCTTCGTGACGCAGGACGATGTGTTCGCGGCGCTCGAGCCGGTGCTCGCCGGCGTGTTCGAGGAATTCTCGGGCGGCCAGCATGTCACACCCGCTGGCACCTTCCCGCGCATTCCCTATCGCGAGGCCATGCTGAAATACGGCTCGGACAAGCCCGACCTGCGCAACCCGCTGGTGATCAGCGACGTGACCGAGCATTTCGTCGGGTCGGGCTTCGGCCTGTTCGACAAGATTGTCGGCAGTGGCGGCAAGGTTCGCGCGATCCCGGCTCCGGGTGCCGGCGCGATGAGCCGCAAGTTCTTCGACGACATGAACGACTGGGCGCGCAGCGAAGGGCATGCGGGCCTGGGCTATATCAACATCAAGGATGGCGTGCCCGGCGGCCCGATTGCCAAGAACCATGGTGAGGAAGGCACGGCCAAGCTGATTGCCGAACTCGGCCTCGGCCCGAATGATGGCGTCTTCTTCGCCGCGGGCAAGGAACTTCAGGCCGCCAAGCTGGCCGGCGCCGCGCGCACCCGCGTCGGCGAACAGCTCGGACTGATCGAGCAGGGCGTGTACAAGTTCTGCTGGATCGTCGACTTCCCGATGTTCGAATATGACGAGGACGCCAAGAAGATCGATTTCAGCCACAACCCCTTCTCGATGCCGCAGGGCGAGATGGAAGCGCTGGAAACGATGGACCCGCTCGACATTCTCGCCTGGCAGTATGACATCGTCTGCAACGGCGTCGAGCTGTCCTCGGGCGCGATCCGGAACCATCGCCCTGACATCATGTACAAGGCGTTCGAGATTGCCGGGTACAGCAAGGAGGATGTCGAGAAGAACTTCTCGGGCATGCTCAACGCTTTCAAGTACGGCGCGCCGCCGCACGGTGGATCGGCGCCCGGCGTCGACCGCATGGTCATGCTGCTCGCCGACGAGCCGAACATCCGCGAGGTCGTGCTGTTCCCGATGAACCAGAAGGCCGAGGACCTGATGATGGGCGCGCCGTCGCCGGTCAGCCTCAAGCAGCTGCGCGAACTGAACATCCGCGTGGTCGAGCCCCAGAAGAGCTGAAGCCGGGCTGATTGCAAAAAACTGTGAAACTGTGATACTGCGGTAGTCATGAAAAACGTGACCATCGCGCTTGATGACGAAACGCACCGGCTCGCCCGCATTCGTGCGGCCGAGCTCGGCACGTCGCTGTCGGCCATGGTCAAGGCGTATCTGCAGGGCATTGCAGCGGGCAATGTCCCCGCATCCGCGCCCTCAGCCGGAGCGCGTGAAATGCCGATGCCCTATGCCGCCGTTCCCCCTGCCGATGATTTCGTGCCGCTGAAAAAGCCCCGGCAGCCGGGCGCTCTGCGGGGCAAGATCCATATGGCGGAAGATTTCAACGAGACCCCGCAATGGCTGATTGACGCCATGGAGGGCAAGGACAGCGACAAGCCCTGGCCCATCGGCTGATCGATCTGGACTGAGCGATGCGGCTGATGCTCGATACCCATACTCTGCTGTGGTGGTTGCAGGACAATCCCCGGCTGGGCCAGAAAGCGCGCGCGCTGATCGCCGACCCCGATCACGAGTTGATGGTAAGCCTGGCCTCGCCCTGGGAGATTTCGGTCAAGCACCGCATCGGCAAGATGCAGGAGAGCGGAGCAGACGTCATGGCCGCGCTGGATGGGCAGGGTTTCGTGGTGCTCGATCTCAAGCCTGAGCATCTCCGCGTGCTGGAGGCGATGCCGCTAATCCATCGCGACCCGTTCGATCACCTGATCATCGCCCAAGCCCTGGCGGAGCGATGCGTTGTCATCACCGACGATGCGCAACTTCCTGCCTATGGCGTGCCTTGTCTGCCCGCCTGATCCCGTCATTGCAGTGACCTCTGGCACAGCTTTGCCGCATGACTTGGGCAAGGATTGTGTTACATTTCAACGGAATCGCGCTGCCATGGCGGTGCAGCTATCTGGGGCGAAAGGCATGGGGACTAAGTTTGGATCACGGGCGCGCAAGCTGCGCCTGGCGATGGTCATGGCCGGGCTGGCATGGTCAGGCGTCGGTCATGCCGAGACGCTGACGGTCGACGCGCTCTATCCCGCGCGCGACCGGGACGCCGCGCAGGTCGGCTCGCTGGTGGTCGAGCGCTTTGGCGGACGCGATGGCGCGGAACTGTCGTTCGCTCTGGAGGGCGTGCTGAACGAGGTCATCGTCTATGGTCAGCCCTATTTCAAGGTGGTCGCCGAACGATCCTCGGCGCCGGCCGACGCGGTGCTTTCCGGTATCGCCACCGCGCAGGTGCAGAACCAGCCGGTCGAGGAAAATCGCAAGGAATGCGTCGAGCGCGACGGTAACGACAAGTGCATCCGCGAGGAGCAGGTGAAGATCCGCTGCAATCGTCGGATCGTCTCGCTCAACCCGTCGCTGCGCATGGCGCGGATCGACGATGGCGCGATCGTCTATCAGCGCCAGATATTCAAGAGCGACCAGGTGGTGACCTGCCCTGACCGCCAGGCCAATCGCAGCCTGCCCGATACGGTGTCGATGCTGGTGGAGCAGGTCGCGGATGAGGTGCGCGATGACATCGCCCCGGTGTTCCGCAGCGACGCCATCCGCGTGCTGGAAGGCCGCAAGGGGCTCGACAAGGACCAGTCGAACCGGTTCAAGGATGCGCTCAAGGCAACCTTCCGGGACCCCGGCCAGGCCTGCTCGATCTGGCAGTCGCTCGATACCGAGGCGCCGGGACAGAGTTCGGTCGTCTTCAACCTCGCACTGTGCGCCGAGCAGCGCGGCGAGCTTGATGAGGCCATGACGCGCTATCGCCAGGCGCAGACGCTGCTGCCGCGCGAACCGGCGATCCGCGCGGCGTTTGACCGGATTGCCGCCCGGCAGGCTGCAGAAGCCGATTACAACGCCCGCGAGGCGCGACTGGGGGGAACGGGCTCATGACCATCAAGCTATCCGACTATGAGAAGGGCGCCGGCTTTGATGGCGACTACGATGCCGCTTTGAAGGACCTGCAGGAACGGCTGTCGCATGCGCATGCCCGGCACATCGTCCATGGCCACCGCGCGATCATCGTCATGGAGGGCTGGGACGCGGCGGGAAAGGGCGGCATCATCAAGCGGATGACGGCGGAATGGGACCCGCGCTACTTCCAGGTCTGGCCGATCAGCGCGCCGACGGCATATGAAAAGGACCGGCATTTCCTCTGGCGCTTCTGGCAGAAGCTGCCGGGCAGCCGCGAGATATCGGTCTTCGATCGCTCCTGGTACGGGCGCGTGCTGGTCGAACGGGTCGAGCAGTTCGCGAGCGAGCGCGAATGGAAGCGCGGCTATGATGAGATCAACGAATTCGAGGCGCAGCAGGTCGATGGCGGCACCGCGATCATCAAGATATTCCTGCACGTGACGCAGGCAACGCAGGACAAGCGCCTCGCCGACCGGCTGTCCGTCCCCGAGAAGCGCTGGAAGGTGACGCACGACGATTTCCGTAATCGCGCAAAACGCGCGGATTATCTCGACGCGATGCACGACATGTTCCGCCAGACCGACACCCGCTGGGCACCGTGGAAGGTGTTCGACGGCAACAGCAAGAAGGCCGCGCGCATTGCGGTGCTGACGCATATTGCAGAGCGGCTCGAGGCCAGCGTGCCCAAATCGCTGCCTGATGCCGATCCCGAGTTGGTGGC
Organism: Blastomonas sp. CCH1-A6; assembly: GCF_001556365.1. Classification (NCBI taxonomy): domain Bacteria; kingdom Pseudomonadati; phylum Pseudomonadota; class Alphaproteobacteria; order Sphingomonadales; family Blastomonadaceae; genus Blastomonas; species Blastomonas sp. CCH1-A6. The sequence goes on from NZ_LSIS01000181.1 coordinate 37,710, forward strand.
ACTGGCGAAGGAGGCGTTTGGCTACAAGGGGTAAGCACTGCCTATGACTCGAACAGCCTATTCGCGCATTAGACAGGCGGACGTCTGAAGCGAAAAGGATCGAATTTCGACAGCTACAGATGCTGGGTCATTGGAACCAATTTGGCGATGATATTGGGTTGCAAACAAATGCCTTCTGTCGAATTGTGTGGCCCATGAAGAAATTAGCTCCCTTGCTGCTCGTCTTGCTGGGCAATACCGCATCTCAGACCGCCGATCAGGGCATCATCTATGATTGCGATACTGCGTCCGGCCATTTTTCGTCGCTGGTGCTGCCTGTCCCGTCAGGCGGTTTCAACATTCAGGGCAAGGTACAAGTACGCACCTTGGCCGAAGTTGGAAAATGGGCGCCATTGACCCGCCTCACCGCCGTCAGCCGTCTGGCGGATGCAAGCGATTCACCGACCGCTGGCGCAGGGTTCATGCTGCAGGCCTTGCCCGCCAAGATGGTCGACAAGCGGGCTGGCAAGGGTGCTGTGCAGTTCTTGCAATGGGAGGAACACAAAGCCGGGTCGCGAACCGAGTCCGAACCTTTCGGCCTCCAGCCGGCTATGCAGGAACTGGCCTTCACGATGCGCTATGATGGCAATGCGATTGCGATGTCGGTGGGGGGCGACCAAACCAGCATGATCATCGGTCAACCGTTGTCGGCAATCAGAATCATCTGCTCGACGGGCGAGTTTCTTTATACCGACCTGAAGATCACACCCGCTGGCCAATAAGATCTCGCTTTAGAACAGCTCGCCCTGCGTCCCGTCTGCCGGGGCGCGGAAGTGCGAGGTGTCCAGCACCCATTTGTGCTGGTTCAGCTCGGCGCGTTTCACCGCGAGGCGGAAGCGGGTGCGGATCAGGTCGGCCCATGGGCCCTTGCCGCGCATGCGCGAGCCGAAATCGGGGTCGTTGTCGCGACCGTCGCGCATCTGCTGGATGATCGCCATGACCTTGCTCGCGCGATCGGGGAAATGCGCGTCGAGCCAGGCGCGGAACAGCGGCGCGACCTCGTGTGGCAATCGGACCGGGATATAGGAGGCCGAGAGCGCGCCGGCCTCGGCCCCGGCGGCGACCAGCGCCTCGATCTCGTGATCGGTGATCGCCGGGATGACAGGCGATACGTTGATATGCGTCGGCACGCCCGCTTTGCTCAGCGCCCGGATCGCGGCAAGCCGCTTGCGCGGGGCGGCCGCGCGCGGCTCGAGCGTGCGGGCCATCGCGCTGTCGAGCGTGGTGACCGAGAGCGCGATGGCGACCAGATCGTACCTGGCCATCTCGGCAAGCAGGTCGATATCGCCCAGCACGCGGTCGGACTTGGTGGTGATCGAGACGGGATGGCGCGCCTCGAGGCAGACCTCGAGGATCGACCGGGTGATACGATAATCCGCCTCGATCGGTTGATACGGGTCGGTATTGGTGCCGAGCGCGATCACCTTGGGCACATAACCGGGCTTGCGCAGCGTCGCGCGTAGCAGCCTGGCTGCGTCGGGCTTGGCGAACAACCGGCTTTCGAAATCCAGCCCGGGCGACAGGTCGAGCCAGGCATGGGTGGGCCGTGCATAGCAATAGATGCAGCCATGCTCGCAGCCGCGATAGGCGTTGATCGACTGGTCGAACGGCAGGTCGGGGGAGCTGTTGCGTGAGATGATCGAGCGCGGGTGTTCGATCGTCACCGTGGTGCGCAGCGGGGCAGGGCTGTCGTCGATCGCGGCGCGCTGGTCGAGCCAGTCGCCATCGGCCTCGCGCACCGGCAGATTGAAGCGCGCCGACTCGCGGTTCAGCGGTGCGCCTCGGCCTTTGATCGGGGGCAGGTGGGCGGACATGCGCCGAGAATAGAACAATTCAGGAACAAATGCCACCGCTTTGGTCATTCCCGCGAACGCGGGAATCCCGCTTCCATGCTCGGAGGAACCAAGCCGGACCCACGCTTTCGCGGGGGTGACGACGGCGGCGATGGATCGAAACGCCTATTTCTCGCGCAGCCTTGGCATCAGCTCGATGAAATTGCAGGGCCGGTTGCGGCTGTCGAGCTGTTCGTTGAGAATGCCGTTCCAGCCATCCTTCACCGCGCCGTTCGATCCGGGCAGCGCGAAAATATAGGTGCCGCGCGCGAGCACCGCGCAGGCGCGCGATTGCACGGTGCTGGTGCCGATGGTCTGATAGCTGAGCCAGCGGAACAGCTCGCCAAAGCCCGGAATGTCCTTGTCCTTCACCCGGTCGAGCGCCTCAGGGGTGATGTCGCGTCCGGTGAGGCCCGTGCCGCCGGTCGAGATGATCGCGTCGATTTCGGGATCGTCGATCCAGTTGTTGAGCCGCACGACCAGCCTTTCGACATCGTCCTTCTCGATCGCGCGCGTGATCAGCCTATGGCCCTTGCCGGTGATCAGCCCGGCCAGGATATCGCCCGATGTGTCGTCGGCAGC
>NZ_LSIS01000182.1:0-2018 GCF_001556365.1 Blastomonas sp. CCH1-A6
CGGCTGCGGAGGATGCGGCGGCGGAGACTGAATCCCCGCCGCGCGCAGTGTCAAAAAGGCTCAGGCCTTGACCAGGCCGATCTCGACCAGCCTCTCGTGCAGGTAATCGTCGGCCAGGATCGCGTCCGGGTAGCGATTGGGGCGCTCGGCGGTGATGCAGGTTTCGAGCGTGCGGATCGGGAAGTCCGATCGCAGGTGCAGGAAGAAGGGCATCGAATAGCGGCTGTAGCGCGCCCGGTCGCCTGCGGGATTGCGGACGCGGTGCGTGGTCGAGGGCAGCACATGGTTGGTCAGCCGCTGCAGCATGTCGCCGACATTTACGACCAGCGCGCCTTCGGGCGGGCGCATGTCGATCCACGATCCGTCCTTGGCCAGGATCTCGAGCCCGCCTTCCTCGGCCCCGAGCAGCAGCGTGATGAGGTTGATATCCTCGTGGGCGCCGGCGCGGATCGCGCCTTCCTCGCCGGTGCCGACACCCATGGGCGGATAGTGGAGCAGGCGCAGGATCGAATTGCCCTCGTGCACGGCAGGTTCGAACCAGTTCGCATCGAGCCCCAGATAGACCGCGATGCGCGACAGGATGATGTTGCCCACCCGGTCGAACTCGGCGAACAGCGGCTCGAAGGTCTCGCGGAAATGCTCGGGCCGCTCGGGCCAGACGTTCTTCGGCATCGTGTGCGCGATCGGGCTCGCCGGATCGATCTCGCGCCCGACATGCCAGAATTCCTTCAGGTCATGCGCCTTGGCATCCTTGGCGATCTCGGTGCCGAACGGGGTATAGCCGCGCTGGCCGCCAGCCTCGCTGTCGTAATAGCGGCGCTTCTCCTCGGTGGGCAGCGCGAAGAATTCCGCAGTCTTGTCCCAGCCCTGGCGCACCAGCGCGGGATCGAGGCCATGATCCTTGATCATCGCAAAGCCATAGGTGGAGAAACTGTCGCCGAGCTTCTGCGCGAGCGCGGCAGGTTCGTCGGTGAGCGAGAGAATGGGCAGTTGTATCATGATGCGGTCCGCAATAGCTGAGTCTCGAATATCGAGCGATGCGCTCACTTAGGCGCTCAGGCGGGAAAAATCATGACCCAATATTGGCTGATGAAGTCCGAACCCGAAGAATATGGCTGGCACGATCTGGTGCGCGATGGCGAAGGGACCTGGGACGGGGTGCGCAATGCGCAGGCCTCGAACAACCTGAAAGCCATGCGCGAGGGCGATCTGGCGCTGTTCTACCATTCGCGCACCGGGCTGGAGGTCGTCGGGATCATGCGGGTGAGCGAACCCGCCTTTCCCGACCCCAAGGACGAGAGCGGGCGCTGGGTCGCGGTGAAGGTGCAGCCGGTCGAGCCGCTGAAGCGCGCGGTGTCGCTCAAGGCGATCAAGGCGAATCCGAAGCTGGCCGATATGGCGATCCTGCGCCAGTCGCGCCTGTCGGTCGCTGGCGTAACATGCGACGAATGGAGGGAAATCCTGCGCCTCGCGGGGAACGCGTCTTCCTAACCTGCGTAAGTAGTCCGAAGGCAAGCCTCCCCGTCTTGCCAGGTGAAGGAGCAATATCATGGGTGAACTCAAGGACAAGGCCGCAGGCACCGCAAATGATCTGGCCGGCAAGGTCAAGGAAGGCATCGGCGCTGCCACCAACAACCCCGAACTCGAAGCCGAAGGCGAAGCGCAGCAGCTCAAGGGCAAGACCCAGAAGCTTGCCGGCGACGTCAAGGGTGCATTCGGCGACAAGGTGTGATCTTCTGATCCAGCCTCGCTGAATTCAAAAGGACCGGCTCTCTTCCGCTAGCAGGAGAGCCGGTTTTTTTGTGCGCTGTTCCCCTCTCCCCTGGAGGGAGAGGGTTGCGCAGGCCTGGCGAGCGTTAGCGAGCCTAGCCGGAGCTGGGAGAGGGGGTTGCGGCGCTTGGGGTCAGCGCCCACGCAGCCCCGACACCGTCGCGCCGCTCGCCGCGATATTCTCGATATCGGTCTTGAGATGTAGCAGCTTCAGCCCCGGCTGCGCTAGCGCCTCGGCGAGCGCGGGG
>NZ_LSIS01000183.1:0-1040 GCF_001556365.1 Blastomonas sp. CCH1-A6
CGCGGCGAGGCCGAGCGGGTGAAATCGGTCACCTTCTTCACCGCGCAGGTCGATTTCGAAAAGGCAGGCGACCTCACCCTGTTCGTCGATGACGAGCAACTCGCGCTGATCGAGCAGCTCGGCAGCGCGGGCTATCTCGACGGGCGCTACATGGCCGCGACCTTCAACCTGCTGCGCGGGCGCGACCTCATCTGGAACTATGTGATCAACAACTATCTGCTCGGCGAGGATTACCCCCCGTTCGACCTGCTCCACTGGAATGGCGACACCACCAACCTGCCCGCCAAGTGGCACAAGTCGTATCTGAAGGACCTGTACCGCGACAACCGGCTGGTCCAGCCCGGATCGATCGTGATCGACGGCACGCCGATCGACCTCAGGCTCATCCAGACCCCGGCCTATATCCAGGCGGGGCGCGAGGACCATATCGCGCCGCTGGAAAGCGTGTGGCGGCTGAACGAGGCGCTGTCCGGCCCCACCCGCTTCGTGCTTGCAGGCTCGGGCCATATCGCGGGCGTGGTCAACCCGCCCTCGATGCAGAAATACCAGTACTGGACCAATGACGCGCCCGCGAACAGCCTCGAGCATTTCGTCGCAGGTGCGAAGGAAACCAAGGGCAGCTGGTGGCCCGACTGGATCGAATGGCTCAAGGCGCACGCTCCCAAGACGGTCAAGGCCAAGGGCGCGCGCATCCCCGGCAAGGGCAAGCTGAAAGCCATCGAGGATGCGCCGGGACGCTACGTCAAGGCGCGCTGACCCGCTTGCGGCGGCTTGTGGGCTGCGCTATAAAATCGGCATCAGGTTATTGCGCTCGCCCGCCTTTTGTGCAGTGCAACATTTTCCTTGACGTCAAGCCGGTCGATCACTATTGTGCAGTGCAGCATGAAGCAGCACGAGAGTGAGACCGCAATGTCCGATCAAAGCAAACAGCCCGCCGTCGGGGACGCCGGCAAGGCCTATGCCGCTGCCGCGAGTGCGAAAGCGGAAGCCGTTCCGGCGGCTCCCAAGGCCGAAACTGCCAAGGCTGCCGACCCCGTGGT
>NZ_LSIS01000018.1:0-1332 GCF_001556365.1 Blastomonas sp. CCH1-A6
GCGCTGTATATCGTGCTGCGGCGGCGGCGGGGTTAGCGAGCAAGATTTGCATCGCGCCTTTCGTCGTCACCCCCGCAAAGGCGGGGGTCCCGCTTCACTTCTCCAGCGTCCGGACAGAAGCGGGATTCCCGCGTTCGCGGGAATGACGGGACGATCAATCCTCTTTCGGCTCGAAGTCCAGCGAGGCGCTGTTCATGCAATAGCGCAGGCCTTCGGGCCCCGGACCATCCGGGAAGACATGGCCCAGATGCCCGTCGCAGCGCGCGCAGCGGACCTCGGTACGGACCATGCCGTGGCTGGTGTCGACGATCTCGCTGACCGCTTCCTGCTCCACCGGAGCGGTGAAGCTGGGCCAGCCCGAGCCGCTATTATACTTGGTGTCGGATTCGAACAGCGGCGCACCGCATCCGGCGCAGCGGTACATGCCGGTGCCCTTGTGGTCGTTATACTTGCCGGTAAACGCCCGCTCGGTGCCGCCTTCGCGCAGCACGTGATATTGTTCGGGGCTGAGGCGCTGACGCCATTCGGCGTCGCTGATCTTCGTGTCGCTCATCGGTCTCTCCTGGGGAGACTGTAACATGGACCGCACGGGGCAAAGATCAAGATGCGCGCGCTGCAACCCGGGCAATTTCCAGCAGTTCCTGCTCGAGCAGCAGCGCAGGGCCGGGGCTCGCCTTCATCATCGCCTGTTGCAGCACCAGCAGCCGCTCGGACAGCCGCGCTACCGCCTGCGGACGGCCCCAGGCGCGCAGCTGGCGCGTCCAGTCGTTCGCGCTGCCGCCGCCCCATAAACGGCGGCTCTGCATCTCCTGCCGCACCCAGGCAGCGACATCGCGGGGTTGGCCCATGCGCTGGGCGTGGCCGGCGAGCTGCATCACCTGGCGCTGCATCACGATGACCAGTCCGACCTCGGACACCGCCTGCTCGCGCATGCGCTTGAGTTCCTCGGGCAGGCGCTTGAGGTCGCCGGACAGCGCCGCGTTGATGATCGGCTGCATCGCGTCATCCTCGGCATCGGCGCGCAGCGCGGCGATGGCCTCGCGCGTCACCGGCTTCGGCTCTTCCGGGCTGGCGTCGAGATAGAGCGAGAGCTTCTCGATTTCCTGCGCCGCCAGCCTGCGATCGGCGGCGGTGAAGCCCGCGATGACATGCGCCAGTTCGGCATCGATGGTCAGCCCCGCCGCGCGGCCGAGATCGGTCACGATCCGCGCCATATCGTCCGGCCCCGGGATCTTGGTCTGCACCGCCATCGCATTGGGTGCGGCGAGCACGGTCTTGGCGATGCGCGACTTGTCGGTGATGCCGGTCGCCAGCATGACTACGGGGTTTACC
>NZ_LSIS01000184.1:0-19972 GCF_001556365.1 Blastomonas sp. CCH1-A6
CCCGAGAAGCCGCCCGAATCCTGTTGCGGATAGGCCGGCAGCGGCAGCGGGATGGGCGCCTGCTGCGTCGTCACGGTCACGACCTGCGGCGTGGCCTGGACCGGGGTGCGGGCAACCATGCGGCGCGCGCGCTTGACCTTGCGGACCGGTGCCTTGGCAATCTGGCGACCGCGAATCGGCTTGGTCGTCTTCGTCTGGCGATACTGCTTGACCTGGGCAGGCGGGGTGTCGGCGACATGGACAGCGCCACCACCGATGATCGCTCCGCCGCAAGTGCAGGCACACAGTTTTGCCAAGGCCATCCGTACAGACATTGTGTTTTCTCTCTCAGACCTGGGGCCATTCCGGGGCCCGTGGAGCAAGAACCAGGGCCGGGGTCAGCGTCCCGATATGCAATGCAAGCCAGAACAAAGCGTTAATCTCAATGGTGTTAACCTTGATTTGACAAGCTGCGCGACAAAAATCTGCGGCATTGCCGGGCACAGTGGGCCTGCTGTCCCGATTTGAAACCGAAAAACCGGACAAAATTAACCGATGCTATCTACCACGGCGCCTGGCAGGGCCGGATTTGGGATTGACGGTACGGCCTGCACCGATGTGTCCGAAAAAGCGTCGATTAGTCCCTGATTCTAAGGTTTTTGCCGCTTGTATGGCCCCAAGCCGGTGGCTATAGGCCGCTGCAACCAAAGGCCGACGGGACGTGCCTGATCTGGGCGCGGAGCGGCGGTGCTGCAAACACCACCGGGAGCATTCAATGGCGTCCATCTCCACGGCTATCGATGACATCGATGTGCTGGCCAAGGCGCGCAGGAACATCGCGGGCGATTATTTTCCATCGCCCGACGAGGAATACATGTCCCCGCGCCAGCTGGAATATTTCCGTACGCTCTTGCAGGAATGGAAGCGGTCCATCCTGGCCGCGTCCAAGGACACGCTGCAGCAGCTGCAGGACGGCCCGATGCGCGAGCCCGATCTTAACGATCGCGCGTCGAGCGAGACCGACTGGGGCATCGAACTGCGCACCCGCGACCGGCAGCGCAAGCTCATCGCCAAGATCGATTCCGCGCTGCGCCGGATCGACGAGGGCGAATATGGCTATTGCGAGGTCACAGGCGAGCCGATCGGTCTGGGCCGGCTGGTCGCCCGCCCCATCGCGACGATGACGGTCGAGGCGCAGGAAGCGCATGAACGCCGTGAGAAAATCTCTCGCGACGACTGACGTCCGGCCCGCCCTGGCAGCCACCGGTTAACCAATTGGCGACACTCTTGGCGCTATAAGAGAGGCGCGCATCGCTTCCCTCCATATTGGGGGGAACTGCCTCTCTTGCCACGCTGGAAGCCAGACCGATGAATATGCCTGTCAGCCCGAAATCTCTCGATGTTCAGGAGAGCCGTGCGAGAGACAGCCTGTTCCTGCTCGCCGAACTCACGCTGGAAGACAGCGGCGAGCGCCACAAGGTCAAGGTGCGCAATCTTTCCAGCGGCGGCATGATGGTCGAATCGGAGCTCGAGGTGACCCAGGGCCAGCGCATCGTCGTCGAACTGCGCAATATCGGCCATGTTCGCGGGCAGATTGCCTGGGTGCGCAGCGAGAAATTCGGCGTCGCCTTCGATCGGCAGATCAATCCCAAACTCGCCCGCAAGCCGGTGGGCACCACGCAGGAAACGCCGCGCTTCCTGCGGGTGCTCGATGCCTATAGCCCGTCCTATCCGCGTCAGCGCTGACGCCGGGGGCCCCTCTCCTTACCCATCATTTGCCGCGCTCGGCAGCTCGCAATTCTGCGCGCCGATGCTCTGCGGAGCCAGCCGCTGATTGGCCGGGCTGCCGGTGAACGCGATCGGATGGCGAAGCGTGCGATAGGGCCCGATATGCGGCGCTGCCATGTCCATGAAGAAGCCGGTGGCCTTGAGATGCGGATCGTCGGGCACCTTCTCGATCGGGTTGAACCGCATTGCCGGAATGTCTTCCTTTTCGAGCAGTTCGACCCATTCGTCGGTGGTCTTGGTCGCGGCGACCTCCTCGATGATCGCATAGAGGTCGCCTGTATGCTTGGTGCGCTCCTCATAGGTTGAAAAGCGCGGATCTTCGAACACGCCCGGTCGCCCCCCGATCTCGAAGAACCGTGCCCATTGCCGGTCGACATAGGGGACGATGGCGATGAAGCCGTCCTTGGTCGGATAGGGCCTGCGCCGCGGGTTGATCGACCGGGTATAGCCGAACTTGCCATCGCCGGGGAAAGTCTGGCCGTACAGGTTCTCCACCATGTTGAAGAAGGTGAAGCATTCGAACATCGGGACCGACACGAACTGCCCCTCGCCCGTACGCTGACGGTGCACCACCGCAGCGAGCGTCGCGATCGTGGCGAACAGCCCCACCGTCTTGTCCGCGACCAGCGACGGGGTGTAGCTCGGCGGACCGTCCGACCGCTTGGCATAGAGATCGGCCCAGCCCGATGCCGCCTGGACCAGATCGTCATAGGCCTGGCGCTTGCCATAGGGGCCATCGGCGCCATAGCCGCAGCAATGGATGTAGATGATGTTCGGGTTGATCGCCTTGACCGATTCATAATCGAGCCCGAGCCGCGCCATCCCCGCCATGCGGACATTGTGGAAGAACACATCCGCCTCGCGCAGCAGCGTTTCGAGCTGTGCCTTGCCCAGTTCTTCGCGCCCATCGATCGTCACCGATTTCTTGTTGCGGTTGAGCGCCATGAAGATCGGCCCCAGATCGCCGGTCGGCGACGATCCGGCATAGCGCATCATGTCGCCGGCATGGGTGCCGCCCTTGTTCTCGACCTTGATGACGTTCGCGCCCATATCGGCCAGCATCATCGTCGCCAGCGGACCCATGACCACGCTCGACATGTCCAGCACGCGCACCCCTGCAAGCGGCCCGGTCGCCGCAACATCGCCTATCGTCCAGATTGCTTCAGCCACTTGGGCATTCCTCCTTGCTGATTACTGTCATATCGCCTGTCACTTTAGGGGCACATAGGTCGTAAAATCGTTCAAAATCGGGACCAAATCCTCGGAAATGCGCCATTTCGGTCCGACTTGCCCGTTGCGAATAACACCATTGTGGAGCTAATGTCCGCCGCGCCGGAAGGGGTGTTTCGGTTTCGCACGACGAGTCGCATCCGTTCCCGTTGGGGGCTTTATGATACTGGGACTTTTTGAGAGCGCTGAACAGCGCAGCAAGGACGCGCGCGACTTGGACAATATGTTCAAGCGCTATGGCGATGAAATCCTGAACGTGCTGCAGGCACGCGCTGACGATACCAAGCTGCGCGACCGTGACCGCAAGCACTGGGCGCGCCTGCTGCGCAAGGCCAAGTCGCGTTTCGGCTGAGGCCGGCAGGCCAGGGCTCATCGCATCATCGCCTTTGGTCGAAGCGACGACCCACCATCGCGCTGGCGATATTGACCTTCTGGATATCGATAGCACCTCCGGCAATGCCCCAGCCCCAAGCGTCGCGCATGCGGCGTTCCATGGGATATTGGGTGGAATAGCCATAGCCGCCCATCAGCTGGACGGCATTGCCGGTGACCGAGCGCGCGATCTGGTTGGCAAAGCACTTGGCCGATGAGCTGTCGAGGATCGAGGGCAGACCCTGGTCCGAATTGGCCGCCGCGCGCCAGATCAGCAACCTGGCCGCCTCGACCTCGATCTGCATTTCAGCCAGCTTCATCTGCACCGCCTGGAAATCGACCAGCGGCTTGCCGAACTGCTGCCGCTCCTGGACATAGCCAAGCACGTCCTCCAGCGCGCCCGAGGCTTGGCCCAGCGCCATGGTGGCATTGCCGCAACGCTCGAGGTCGAACGCCTCCATCAGCTTGGCAAAACCGCCTGCCGGGACGACGATATTCCCTTCGGGCACGACGCAATCGTCGAACATCAGATCGGCCGAGGGCACGCCGCGAAAGCCCATCAGCGTCTCGGGTTGGCCGAAGCTGAGGCCGGGCGTGCCCTTTTCCACCAGCACCGCGCCGATGCCCTTGGCGCCCGGCGCGTCGGAAAGGCGGGTATAGACCAGATAGGCGTCCGAATGCCCACCGCCCGAGCACCAGCGCTTGGTGCCGTTGATGGTCACCTTGCCATCGGCGATCACGCCGCGCGTGGTGAGGTCGGTGAGCGCGGTGCCCGCCGCCGGTTCGGACATCGATACTGCGACGATCATCTCGCCCGCGCAGACCTGCGGCACGATCCGCTGCTTCAGCGCATCGGGAGCGAAATGCTGGATCGCCCGAACGGGTCCGACACAGGCTTCGAATACGGGAAACGCGACGGCGGAACTGACCTTGGCCAGCTCTTCCAGCACGATCAGTGCGTCCAGATTGGTGAGCCCCAGACCACCCAGCGCTTCGGGCGTGTTGATGCCCAGCAGGCCCATTTCGGCATAGCGGCGCACCATGTCGCGCGGGACCGGGCGGTTGTCGCGCTCCAGCTCGGCGGCCAGCGGCACCAGCTCGGCCTGCGCGAACCGCCGCACCGTCTCGCGCAGCGCGACCTGCTCGTCCGAAAGGCTGAAATCCATCTCCACACCCCGTGTTAATCGTCCGGTTAACAACGGGATGCGGGAGAAAAGAGCCCGCGTCAATGCCCAGTTCTGTCAGGCAGCGATGCGGGGCTGGTCGCGGTCAGTCGCCGGTCAGGATGCGATCGACCAACTGCTTCACCGTTGGCACGAAGCCGTTCGAATAGAACGGATCGGTGCCGAAATTATAAGCGGCATGCCCTGCGAACATCAGGTTCTTGTCCGGGTCGTCGCCGTGCGCGATGTTCTGCAACGCCTTCTGGATGCAGAAGCTGCGCGGATCGGCGAGATAACCGGTCGAGTTGTTGTCATGGTCCTTCCACGACGAGAACGCGCAATGCGACAGACAGCCCATGCAATCGGTCTGGTCCTTGCGGATTTCGGCGCGTTCCTCGGGGGTCACGAAGATCAGCGTGTTGTCCGGCGTCTTGAGCGCGGTGGTAAAGCCTTGTGCATCCCAGCGGCGCGCGCGATCAAGATCAGCAGGCGCCACCCAGAAATTCTTGCCCTTCACTCCACAATCGAGCTGTGCGGTATGTTCGCCCGCCATTTCGGTGGAGAACGGAATCTGCCGTTCCGAGCGTGCCTCGAGCGACTTGAGGAATGGGTTGCGCACCGCGCTCGAGTAAAAGCCGGTGGGGCTGAAGCGCTGGAGCAGCACATCGCCTTCCTGGATCTTGGTCAGCTCGTCCTTCCACTTCTGCGGGATCGGGCTTTCCTGCGTCAGCAGCGGACGGGTGCCGTACTGGAACGCGATCTGGCCGAGCTCGGGATTGTCGATCCAGTGCTCCCAGTCGCGCAGATACCAGACGCCGCCCGCCATGATGATGGGGACATCGTCCGAAATGCCTTCGGCGCGCATGGTGTCGCGCAGCGCCTTGACGCGCGGATAGGGATCCTGCGGCTGGCGCGGATCTTCGGCATTGGAAAGGCCGTTATGCCCACCCGCAAGCCAGGGGTCCTCATAGACCACCGCAGCCATCAGCTCGCTGACCTTGTGATAGGCGCGCTTCCACAGCGCACGGAAGGCCCGGGCCGAGCTGATGATCGGCAGGTAGTTGACGTTATACTGCGCAGCGATCTCTGACAGCTTGTAGGGCATGCCCGCACCGCAGGTGACGCCCGCGACCATGCCGCGCGTGCGCTCGAGGATGCCGTGCAGGATCTGCTGCGCCCCGCCCATTTCCCACAGCACGTTGATGTTGATCGCGCCCTGGCCGCCAGCGATCTCAAATGCACGCTTGACCTGCGCGACACCGCCCTCGATGCCGTAGCGGATCAGCTCCTGGTGCCGTTCGGCGCGGGTGCGGCCGTGATAAATTTGCGGGATGACATCGCCGTTTTCGTCATAGCTGTCGGCATTGACCGCCGACACCGTACCAATGCCGCCCGCTGCGGCCCAGGCGCCCGAACTGGCGTGATTGGTGGCGGAAACCCCCTTGCCGCCCTCGATCAACGGCCAGACCTCGCGTCCGCCATAGATGATCGGCTTCAAACCCTTGAACACGTATCCGCTCCCACTTTGCCCCATGCCGGTATAGGCATGCTGCGCACAAAAAGACCAATGAAAAACCGATGAATGCCGCTGTCGGTTGCCTCTCAGGACCCGGGCTGATCGCAACCCCTGATCCTGCCCGGCTGCAGTGCCGGGCCAACCGCTTCGAACCGCGCGAAATAACCTGCGATGTCGGGCTTTTCGATGAACTCGACCAACTTGTAGCCCACCGCCTCGAACTCACAGAACAAGAGCTTGGGCGGAATGCCGTGCCGGTTGGTCGGTCGGTCGACATCGACCACGATCACCTGCCCGCCCTTTTTCAGCGCAGGCCGCAACCGCCAGATGAACGCATAGGGTTCGGTCACCTCGTGGTACATATGGACCATGAAGATGCGGTCGAAGCTCTTCTCGGGCAGGCGCGGATCGTCGATATCGCCGGGCTTGATCGAGACATTGTCGAGCCGCTCGCGCTCGACGCGCATGCCCAGCCGCTTGAGCGCCGCATCGTCGATATCCTGCGCCAGCACGCGGCCTTCTGCTCCCACGCGCTCGGCGAGGCGCACGGTATAATAGCCGTTGCCCGCGCCGATATCGGCCACAGTCATGCCCGGCGTGATCCCGGCCAGGTCCATGACCTTGGTTGCCTCGTTGCGGTCGTCGCGGGCTTCCTCGTTCGAGAATTCGTTGCTGACCACGCCCGCCACCGGGCGATCGGCGCGCGGGAAGGTACGCGCGGTCTCGGGTCGGTCGCTTTCGTCGCTGGCGGCCGGCTGACAGGCGGCGAGCACCGCCGTTGCCAGCAGCAACCACGCAAACCGACCCGGACGGTCAGTCGACATCTTCGACATCGACCTTCTCGCCGGTGACCTTCTGCGACAGCGCGGCCGCCATGAACGGATCGATCGCACCATCGAGCACGTCGCCCGGTGAAGTGGAGGTGACGCCGGTGCGCAGGTCCTTGACCAGCTGATAGGGCTGCAGGACGTAGGAACGGATCTGGTGTCCCCAGCCGATCTCGGTCTTGGCGGCATATTCGCCCGAAGCCTCGGCCTCGCGCTTCTGCATCTCCGCCTCGTACATCCGCGCCTTGAGCATGTTCATCGCGGTGGCGCGGTTCTTGTGCTGCGACCGGTCGTTTTGGCTGGCGACGATGATGCCCGAGGGAATGTGCGTGATGCGCACCGCGGAGTCGGTGGTGTTGACGTGCTGACCGCCCGCACCCGAGGCGCGATAGGTATCAATCTTGAGATCGCTCTCCTTGATGTCGATCTCGAAGCTGTCGTCGATCACCGGATAGACCCAGACGCTCGAGAAGCTGGTATGCCGCCGCGCCGAGCTGTCATAGGGCGAGATGCGCACCAGCCGGTGCACGCCGCTTTCGGTCTTGGCCCAGCCATAGGCATTCTCGCCCTTGATGAGCAGCGTCGCGGACTTGATGCCCGCCTGTTCGCCCGCGTGATAATCGACCAGCTCGACCTTGTAGCCGCGCCGCTCGGCCCAGCGCGAATACATGCGCTGCAACATCTCGGCCCAGTCCTGGCTCTCGGTGCCGCCGGCGCCGGCGTGAACTTCGAGATAGGTGTCGTAGCTGTCCGCCTCGCCCGCGAGCAGCGCCTGAACCTTGTCGCGCTCGGCGCGCTCGGAAAGCGCCTTCAGCGTCGCCAGCCCCTCGGCCACGGTCTCGTCATCGCCCTCGGCCTCGCCCAGTTCGACGAATTCGATCGCATCGGCCATTTCCTGGCTGATCTCGTTGACCGTGCCGATCGCCTGTTCCAGCCGCCGCCGCTCGCGCATCACCTCTTCTGCCGATTTGGGATCGTTCCACAGCGTCGGGTCCTCGACGCGCGCGTTGAGCTCGTCGAGGCGACGCAACGCGCGGTCCCAGTCCAGGAACTTGCGGACCAGCGCCAACGCGGCGTTGATGCTATCGATATGGGCCTGCCCTTCGGCACGCATGGGGGTCACTCCTGATTAAATCGTGCCGCGCTCTAGCCTATCGCCCGGCAATCGCAAAGCCCTGCGGATATGGTGATTGAACTTGGCCAGCGATAGCCTAGATTCGCAGGATGCACGGCACCCCCGGCCCGGTCACCATCGATCTCAACATGCTGATGCGGGCCTATGCCATCGGCATCTTCCCCATGGCCGATGCGCGCGACGATGTCGATGTCTTCTGGGTCGAACCGGAAATGCGGGCGATCCTGCCGCTCGACGGCTTCCGCTTTTCCACCTCGCTGCGCAAGGCGGTGCGGCAGGACAGGTTCACGGTCACCTGCAACCGCGCCTTTGCCAGGGTCATCGCGATGTGCGCCGAGTCAGCCCAGGGCCGCGAGCAGACCTGGATCAATCGCACCATCGAGGCGAGTTTCATCGCGCTGCACAATCAGGGACGCGCGCACAGCGTGGAATGCTGGCGCGATGGTGAGCTGGTCGGCGGGCTCTACGGGGTGGAGATCGGCCGCGCGTTCTGCGGCGAGAGCATGTTCAGCCGCGCGACCGATGCCAGCAAGGTCGCCCTCGCCTGGCTGGTCGCGGCGATGCGCAAGGGCGGGCTGACGCTGCTCGACTGTCAGTTCATCACTCCGCATCTCGCCTCGATGGGCGCGATCGAGCTGCCCCAGGGCGAGTATCTCAAGCTGCTGAACGAGGCGATCTGCGATTCGCCCTATGCGCCGCCGCGGGTGCAGCGGCCGCATCCGGTGATGCCGGGGCTTTATTCGGTATCAGTCGAGGGGGTCG
Organism: Blastomonas sp. CCH1-A6; assembly: GCF_001556365.1. Classification (NCBI taxonomy): domain Bacteria; kingdom Pseudomonadati; phylum Pseudomonadota; class Alphaproteobacteria; order Sphingomonadales; family Blastomonadaceae; genus Blastomonas; species Blastomonas sp. CCH1-A6. The sequence goes on from NZ_LSIS01000184.1 coordinate 8,773, forward strand.
CCGGGCCTGGCGCCGAATCGGGGCTGGTCGCGGGGTTTTCAGCACTGGCCGGAGCCGATGCGGTTGGCGCAGCCGACGAACCGCCCTTACCGGCTTCCTCGACCGGCGCATCTTCACCCGGATATTCCATCGCGCACTTCTTGACCCAGACGTCGTAGATCGGGTGCTCGACGACGTTGAGCGAGGGCGATTCCTTGAACACCCAGCCAGAGAACACGCGCTTCCACACCGGATCGGACGAGCGGGTTTCGCGCTCCTGCACCAACAGCTGCACGAACGCGCCGGTTTCGGGCACCTGTTCCCAGGGCGCGGTGCGCTCGCAGGCCGAGAGGCGGACGATCGCATTGCCGACACGGCGCGATTCGCCCGGCTTCATTTCCAGATCGCGGGTTTCGCCGTTGCGCTTGTTGAGGAGCGCGATGGTCGCGACGCGCTGCGCCATGGGCGTAGCCTCGCCTGCCGCAGCCGCCTGGACCGGCGGCGGGGTGGAGGGGCGAAGCGCAACCTTCTTGGGGGCGGACTGCTGTCCGGACCTGAACAGCTGGTCGCCGAACTGCATCCAGCCATAGACGCCTGCCCCTGCGAGCGCGGCGACGACGATGAGAATGGCGAGGATTCGCCCGCGCGTCACGCCTCAGGCGTCCACGCTTCATAATCGCCGGTGGCAGCGGCGCGAACGCCGCCACGTTCCAGCGCGCCGGCAGGGCGATAAGCGGAAGGCGTGCCGGTCAGGTTGGGAACATAGTCCTTTTCCCAGATCCGCGGCGGCGGCAGATGGCTTTCGGGGATCGCATCATAGCTGTGATGCAGCCAGCCGTGCCATTCAGACGGAACGCGGCTCGCGTCGTTGGCGCCCTTGTACAGCACCCAGCGGCGCTCCTTCTGGCCCTTTTTGGGCTTGGAGCGGAAATAGGTGTTGCCCTGATGGTCTTCGCCGACCTTCTCGCCGTTCAGCGCGCTGAACAGATGCGTTCCGACGGTCGCCCCGTCCCACCAGGTGAAGATTTTTGCCAATAGTCCCATGAGCGCCCGCTTAATGCCAAGCGACCGAAAGGGGAAGATGCTTTTGCACCGAAAAGGCCCGGCAACACGCCTTTACAGCTGCGGATAAAGGTGAAGCGGGACGGCAGCGCCATCCCGCTTCTATCCGTAGGTGCGACCCGTCGGGATAAGGTGACCAGGGCATTGCGGCCCCGGCAATCAGGTTCAGCCAGCCAGCGCCATCTGCTTGTCGGAAACAAGCCGGTGCATCGCCTTTTGCAGCTTCTCGAAGGCGCGCACCTCGATCTGGCGCACGCGCTCGCGGCTAACATTATAGACCTGGCTCAGCTCTTCCAGCGTCTTGGGGTCATCGACCAGACGCCGCTCGTTGAGAATGTGCCGCTCGCGCTCATTGAGCGATTCCATCGCTTCGCCGAGCAGCTTGTGGCGAATTTCGGCCTCCTGCGCATCGGCGACCGCAACATCCTGCAACGGTGCATCGTCGGTCAGCCAATCCATCCACTGGCCGTCACCATCCTCGCGCACCGAAACGTTGAGCGAAGCATCGCCGCCCATCGCCATGCGGCGGTTCATGTTGACGACTTCGGTCTCCGACACGCCCAGCTTGGTCGCGATCGCCTTGACATCGTCGGGATGCAGATCGCCATCCTCGAACGCGCGCAGGTTGTTCTTCATCCGGCGAAGGTTGAAGAACAGCTTTTTCTGCGCGGCGGTGGTGCCCATCTTCACGAGGCTCCAGCTGCGCAGGATATATTCCTGGATCGACGCCTTGATCCACCACATCGCATAGGTGGCCAGGCGGAAGCCGCGATCGGGCTCGAATTTCTTCACGCCCTGCATCAGACCGATATTGCCTTCGGAAATCAGCTCGCTCACCGGCAGGCCATAGCCGCGATAGCCCATCGCGATCTTCGCCACGAGGCGCAGATGCGAGGTAACCAGCTGGGCAGCGGCCTCGGGATCCTGATGTTCCTGATAGCGCTTGGCCAGCATATATTCCTGCTCGGGCTTGAGCAGGGGATATTTGCGGATTTCGGTGAGGTAACGGTTCAGGCTGGCCTCTCCGCCAAGGGCGGGGATGGTGGCCGGGACACTACGGGTCTCGCTCATTTTTTCCCTTTCTGCCAATCCGTTATGCGGGCCTCAATGGAGCGCCCGTCATGGGGATCGCATTTCGACTTGCAACCTAAACACGCAATCTATCCAAAAGTTCCGCCATGTCGGCCGGAATCGGACTAAAAAAGTCGCATTCAGATCCAGTCACCGGATGTATAAAGCCCAGCCGCTGGGCATGCAATGCCTGACGCCGGAAATCCGCCGCCCTGAGCAGATCGCGTAACGGCTTTGGTGGCCGGGAATAAAGCGGATCGCCGAGCAGCGCATGGCCGATGCTGGCCATGTGCACGCGCACCTGGTGTGTCCGCCCGGTCTCCAGCCGGCACTCGATCCGGGTCGCGTCCCTGAGCCGCTCCTCGGTGCTATAGTGGGTGACGGCATGCTTGCCCTTCCCCTCACCCACCAGCGCCATCTTCTTGCGGTCATGGTCGCTGCGGCCGATATTGCCGCGCACCGTACCATTGGCCGGATTGGGCCGCCCCTGCACGACCGCGACATAGCGCCGGTTGATCGAATGTTCGGCAAATTGTGCGGCAAGACCCAGATGCGCGGAATCGGTCTTGGCGACGACGAGCAGCCCTGAGGTATCCTTGTCGATCCGATGGACGATGCCGGGCCGCGCCACACCACCGATGCCCGAAAGCTGGCCCCGGCAGTGGTGCAGCAGCGCATTGACCAGTGTCCCATCGGCATGCCCCGCTGCCGGGTGCACCACCAGCCCCGCAGGCTTGTCGACCACCAGCAGATGCTCGTCCTCGAACACGATGTCGAGCGCGATGGCCTGCGCCTCGGCGTCGAGCGGCTGGGCCTGCGGCAGCGCGATCGCATAGGCCATGCCCGTGGCCAGCTTGACAGATGGCCGGTTGGCGATCCTGCCGCCCAGCGTCACCGCGCCTTCCAGGATCAGCGACTTGATCCGCTCGCGCGACAGGTCGGGTTCGGCCTGAGCGAGCCCCGCATCGATGCGCAGACCTGCCGCGCTTTCGGGAATCGTGCCGGTCCTGACCTCGCCTGCCGAACTGGTACTGGATTGCCGGTCATTCATCGCTATCCTCTGGCCGATGCCGGTCCTGCTTTCAAGCGCGCTCCACCACCAGCTGCTGGCCGAGGCCGCCGCGGCATTCCCGTACGAGTGCTGCGGACTGCTGTTCGGTTCGCCCGATCGGATCGACGCGGCGCAGCCTTGCGCCAATGTCGCTGATGATCCAGCGCGCACCTTCGAAATCGATCCCGCAGCGCTGATCGCGGCCGAGCGGGTAGCACGCAGCGGCGGGAAACGCCTTATGGGATATTATCATTCGCATCCCAATGGCCGCGCCGAGCCATCGCCGCGCGACGCCATCGATGCCGCGCGCGACGACCGACTGTGGCTGATCGTTGCCGGCGACAGGATCACCGCCTGGCGAGCCTCAGCGCATGGGGCGCTGCACGGCGCGTTTGATCCCGTCGAAATCCTGCTGCCCGCCTCATGACCGGCTCGGTTGGACGTCCGCGTTACACGATGCTGCATTAAGGCTTGAACCCATGCGGCATTTTCGCCACATCGACCGCAAGCGGAATTGCCCCGTTATTTGCCCTTTTCTTTCCGATTATCGCCACAAGGCCAGCATCCCACCATGCCCAGCACCGCAGACATGAACGAAACCGAACTCGCCAGCCTGTTGTGCTCGCGACTGTGCCATGACCTGCTCAGCCCGATCGGCGCGATGAACAATGGCCTGGAACTGCTCGCCGACGAGACCGACCCGGAGATGCGCGCCCGATGCATCGAGTTGCTGAGCGACAGCGCACGCGCCTCTGCCAACAAGCTCAAGTTCTTCCGCCTCGCCTTTGGCGCAGCGGGAGGTTTTGGCGACAAGGTCGATGTCAGCGAGCCGCGCCAGCTGATCGAGGGCCTGGTCGCCGACAAGCCGCGTGTCGAGATGCAATGGCACGTGCCCAGCGCCATGCTCGCCAAGCCCGCGGTCAAGGTGCTCCTCAACCTCGCGCTGATCGGGCTCGATGGTCTGGTGCGCGGCGGGCAACTGATCATCGCGGCGGAAGAACAGGACGGCACGTGCGAAATCGCGGTCAACGCAACCGGCCCCAAGGTGGTGATCGATGAATCGCTGGCGGCAGCCCTGCAGGGCGATATCCGCGGCGCAGTGCTGAGCCCGCGCACCGCACCCGCGTTCATGATCGAGCGGATTGCCCGGTCGCATGGTGGCACCATCCAGCTTGCCGCTGCGCCGGAATCGCTGGTCATCGGCGCGATGCTGCGCGTCTGAGCCTTGAGCCCGGGTCGCACCGCAACCTGATCTTAACCATATTCGGCGCAAACCGTCCGCCAGCGCTTGCGGACGGTGACGATGGACGACCTGATTCAGGAATTTATTGCTGAGACCCGCGAAACGCTGGACGCGCTTGCCAGCGAGCTGGTGCTGTGGGAGCAGAACCCGCGCGACAGCGAGCGGCTCGATGCGATCTTCCGCTTCGTCCACACCGTCAAAGGCAGCTGCGGCTTTCTCAACCTTCCCCGTTTCGAGCGGCTGAGTCACGCGGCAGAGGACGTGCTGGCACAGGTGCGCGATGGCCGGCGCGATGCCTCGGCGCAACTGGTCGACGCGGTGCTCGCGGTGATCGACCGGATCGGCGAGCTGATCGTTGTCATGGAAACCGGCGAGGCGCTGCCCGACAGCACCGATGCCGACCTGATCGCTGCGCTCAACCGCGACATCGCTCCGCCCATGCCCGATCCGGACGTCGAGGACGTCGCCTTGCCATCGGAAACGGACCAGGCGCGCAGGCAGGCGGTTGTTCGGTCGATCCGCGTTCCGCTGGAGCTGATCGATCATCTGATGAACGGCGTGTCGGACATGGTGCTGGCGCGCAACGAAGTCGCCCGCTGCCTGCGCGACGAGCAGAACGGCACCACGCTGGAAAACGCTTTCGAGCGGCTCTCCGCCTGCATCGCCGACATGCGCGACGCCATCGGCCAGACGCGGATGCAGCGGATCGAGCGCATCTTTTCTCCGCTGCCCCGGCTGGTGCGCGATCTGTGCGCAGACCTCGGCAAGCAGGTCGATCTGCGCACATCTGGCAGCAATGTGGAGCTCGATCGCGAGATGATCGAGATGATCCGCGACCCGCTCACCCATATCATCCGCAACGCGATCGACCATGGCATCGAAACGCCCGCCGCGCGGCGGATTGTCGGCAAGCCCGAAACCGGGCGGCTGAGCATTGCCGCGCGCCAGTCGGGCAACCAGATCCTGATCGAGATCAGCGATGACGGCCGCGGAATCGATACCGAAAAGCTCGTCGCCCGCGCGCTGGCTGCGCGCATCCGCAATCCGTCCGAAGTCACGGGCCTTAGCGAACGCGCCCGGCTCGAACTGATCTTCGCGCCTGGGCTTTCCACCGCCGACCATGTCAGCGCCATTTCCGGGCGCGGCGTAGGCATGGACGTCGTCCGATCCAATATCGAGCGGATCGGCGGCTCGATCGATCTGGAAAACCAGCCTGGCCGGGGTCTTCGCGTGATCCTGCGCGTCCCGCTGACGCTCACGATCATTCCGTGTCTGACGGTGCGGGCCGGTGGGCAGGAATTCGCGATGCCGCGATCGGCGATCCGCGAGATCCTGTTCGACAGCAACAGCCAGGTGCGCATCCAGCAGGTCGGTGGCTGCGACCTTGCCTATCTTCGCGGCGAATGCCTGCCCTATGTTGCGCTGGAAACGCTGCTGGGACTGGATGTCGATCCGGAGCCGCAGGCGCGGCACCGCACGATCATTTCGGTCAACGCCGCATCGGACCTGCGCTATGCGCTGTCGGTCGAGGCGGTGATCGATCACGAGGAACTTGTGGTCCGTCCCGGCGCGCCCGTCATCATGGCCGATGGCCTCTACGCGGGCACCACCCTGCCCGACAATGGGCGGCCGATGCTGCTGCTCGACCCGCTGGGTCTGGCGCATCGCGCCCGCCTGAACGAAATGCCCAAGCCCGCGCAGGCCCTTGAGGAAGAGGAAGGCGCATCACCGAAGATCGACGGCGGTTCGGCCTTGCTGTTCAAGGAACTAAGCGGCGAGTTGCGGTTGATCGCGCTGGCCGCGGTCGAGCGGGTCGAGGATGTCGACAGCACCCGGCTCGCCATGGCGGCAGGCCAGATGCGGCTGAGCATCGATGGCGAAAGCCGTGCCGTGATCGGCCTTTCGGCACGTCCCGAGGCCCCCTTCACCAAGTTGCTGCACCTCACCGATGGCCGCGTTCATGCGCTTTATGCCGTCGATGATGTCATCGATATCGTGCGGCTGCCCTCGCATGTCGAACCGGCGCCGCAGCCGGGCCTGATCGGCGGGGTCGCGCTGATCGGCGATCTGCAGCTCGAGGTGCTCGACGTGCACTGGATCTTCAGCATGCTGCCGGGCGCGGCCCCCGCCACCGACCGGCCCGTCTGCCGCCTGATCGGCGAGGACGATGCCTGGACGCGCAGCATTCTGGCACCGCTTGTGGCCGCGGCCGGCTATAACCCGGTCGTGGCGCGGCCCGGCGATGCGATCGACGGCGATGCCGCGATCAGCATCATCGTCGGCGACCTTCCCGTCGCCCCGTCCGCCGTCGGCGGTCAGGTCATCCGCCTGAGCGATACTCTGGCCTCCGCCAGCGCCGATGCGGACACCATCTACCGCTATGACCGCGCCGGCCTGCTGGGCCGCCTGATCGCGGGCCAGCAGAGGCAAAGCGCATGAAGGACCTCTTTCTCATCGCCATCATCGCGGGCGAGACGGTCGCATTCCCGTCCGAGCGGATCGACAGCGTCGTCAAGGTGCGCGAGTCGGTCCCGGTGCCGTCGGCCGCGCCGTTCATCTCGGGCCTGTTCGCGCTGCGCAGCCGGGTGCTGACGCTCATCGACTGCCAGTATTTCGTCACCGGCGAACCTGCCGAACTGATCCCCGGTCAACCCGCCATCGTGGTCAATATCGGCGGGTGCAGCTATGGCCTGCTGGTCGATGACGTGCTCGACGTCGTGCCGATCCGCACGGCGCCGCTGCCGCTTCCCAGCCAGCTGCCCGCAGGCTGGAGCGAAATCGGGCGCTCGCTGCTCGAGCATGAGAGCGAAACCCTGTTGCTCATCGATCCCGATTACATGGTCAATCCCGCCATGCGCCGCGCCGCCTGACCCGAAGCGGTGCATCCAAAATTCGAAAGCCTTTTCGCGCCGTTAAGCTGCTGCTTACCAATGGGCCATACATTCATCCGCAGCGCATGTGCCGCAGGGAGGCCGCTTTGATGAAAACGTGTCTGGTCGTCGATGACAGCAAGGTGATCCGCAAGGTTGCGCGGCACATTCTGGAAACGCTGGATTTTGCCGTGTCCGAAGCCGCCGATGGCAGCGAGGCGCTCGACCATTGCGGCAGATCGATGCCCGATGTCGTCCTGCTCGACTGGAACATGCCGGTCATGGGCGGCATGGAATTTCTCTGCGCGCTGCGCAAGGAAGAGGGCGGACAGCATCCCAAGGTCGTGTTCTGCACCACCGAGAACGGCCGGGGCCATATCCAGGCGGCCATCGAGGCGGGTGCCGACGAATATGTGATGAAGCCGTTCGATCGAGAGACGCTCCACAGCAAGCTGCAAATCGTCGGCTGCGCCTGAACCGCAGCGGAAGGAAAGCGGCCATGCCGGGGGCGGGACAGCAGGCGACAGCCCGAGCGGGATTTCACCGGGCGATGCCGCACGGTGCGCAAAGCCGCGTGCTGATCGTCGACGACAGCCTGGTCACCCGGTCGATCATCCAGCGCATCGTCGAATCGCTGTCGGGCTTCGAAGTGGCAGCGAGCGTGCCGTCGGCCGAAGCAGCGCTCGACTTTCTGACGCAGCACGGCGTCGACATCATCATCCTCGATATCGAGATGCCGAACCGTGACGGGCTCGACGCGCTGCCCGATCTGCTGCAGCGCAGTCAGCAGGCCTGTATCCTGGTGCTTTCGTCGCATTGCGGCGATGGCGCGCCGGCCAGCATTCGCGCGCTTGCGCTGGGTGCCAGCGACACCTTGTCCAAGCCCGACCGGCAATTCTACTCGCGCGAGTTCGTGGCCGCGCTGCACCAGCGCCTGCAACTGCTCGCCGATGGTCGCCGCTCCCGGCATGATCCGGTGCCGGTCGTGCTCGCCCGCCCCGCGCTCACTTTGTGTCCGCTGCAGTGTATCGCGATCGGTTCGTCCACCGGCGGCATTCCGGCCATCCACCAGCTGCTCACCGCGCTCGACCCGCGCGTCGATGCGCCGATCCTGATCACCCAGCACCTGCCGACCGATTTCATGCCGCATTTCGTGCGGCATATCGACGAACTGAAGCTGCGCCCGGTCAGCATGGCGGTTCAGGGCGCAAGGCTGCAGCGCGGCCATATCTACTGCGCGCCCGGAGATGCGCATCTGGGTCTGGAGAGAGCCGACGGCCAGGTGCGGATCAATCTGCTGCCCGACTGGCCCGCCAGCGCCTACAAGCCATCGGTCGATCCGATGATGCAGGCGGTGGCACGCTGGTTCGGCGCGAGCGGCGCCGGGGTGATGCTGAGCGGCATGGGATCGGACGGACTGGCAGGCGCACGTGCGCTCGCCGAACAGGGGGCTCCCGTTTACGTGCAGGATATAGAAACGAGTACCGTCTGGGGCATGCCCGGCAGCGTCGCGCGCGCAGGCCTGGCCAGCGTGATCCTGCCGCCCGCCGGGATAGCCGGGTTCATTGCCGATTGCTGGCTGGAGAGCGCAACATGATTCATGCCCAGCCCGCAGCCGATGCTACGCGCATCCTTGCCGGACTTCTGGAGACGCGGACCGGCCAGCAGATTGCGCCCAGCCGCTACTGGCGGATCCAGACCGCGCTCGCGCCGCTGCTCAAGCACCATGCTATTCCCGATCTCGACGCGCTCGTCGCGGTGCTCTCCGATCCCGAGAACGAGCGGCTGCTGCAGGAATCGCTCGAACTGATGCTCAACAACGAGAGCTTCTTCTTCCGCGACATCGCGCTGTTCGCGACACTGCGCAGCGAAGCCCTTCCCCAGCTGCGCGAGCGTCGCGCCGCGCGCAAGTCGCTGCGCATCTGGTGCGCGGGCTGTTCGACGGGACAGGAAGCCTATTCGGTCGCGATGCTGATCGATACCGACCGCGAGCTCTGGGATGGCTGGAACATCGAGATCGTCGGCACCGACATTTCCGCCTCGGTGATCGCCAAGGCAAGATCGGGCCGCTATACCCAGTTCGAAATCCAGCGCGGCCTATCGGTCGATTACATGCTGCGCTATTTCACCCAGGACGGCGAAGATTGGGTGATCGATCCGCGGCTGCAGCAGATGGTGCGCTTTCAGGAGGACAACATCCTCAAGCCTCGCACCGAAAAGGGCCGGTTCGACATCATCCTGTGCCGCAATGTGCTGATGTATTTTGCCCCCGAAACGCGCTCGATCGCCTATGCCAAGCTCGAACAGACGCTCGAGGACGACGGCCTGCTTATGCTGGGCGCGGCTGAAACGGTAATGGACCAGACCGCGCTGTTTTCCAGCGCGCGCGAGATGCGCGGGCTGCATTGCAAGGCGGTGCCGGGCCGCACCGGCCTGTCGGCGCTGCCCCCGCCGCTCGCCTGATCGTTCGCAAGCGCAGCAAAATGCTGTTCTAGCCGGGCATTTGCCCTATGCCTGCGCGCATGCAGCCCGATTCGCACCTCCAGGACCTGCCCGAACGCGGCTTTGGCCGGCTCGACTGGGCCGTGGCGGTGATGATGATGCTGCTCTGGGGCTTCAACATCATCGCGATGAAATCGGCGGTGGACAGCGCAGGCGCCTTGCCCGGCGCGTTCCTGCGCCAGGCGATCGTCGCCCTGGTCTGCCTGCCGTTCCTGCGCATCGTGCCAGGGCGGATGAAGCTTATCGCGACGCTCGGCGTGCTCAGCGGCGGGCTGTTCTATGTCGCGGTCGGCCTGTCGCTCAAGGTCAGCAACAATGTCAGCGCGCTGGCGATTGCGGGTCAGCTCGGCGTGCCCTTCTCGCTGATTCTCGCGGTCATCTTCCTCAAGGAAAAGATCGGCATTCCGCGCCTGATCGGCATCGTGCTGGCGCTGTTCGGGGTGATGCTGCTGGTGTTCGATCCGGCGGCGGGCAAGGAACTGCCCGCGATCGCGATCTCCGCTGTCGGCAGCCTCATCTGGGCCACCGCGACGCTGATCCAGCGCAATCTGGGCGGTATCGGGGTGCTCAACATCAGCGGCTGGCTCGGGCTGATCGGCTCGCTCGTCATCCTGCCCTTTGCGCTGCTGCTCGAGCCCAATGGCATGGCCAAGCTGCCGCACCTCACCGCAGAAACCTATGCCTGGACCGCCTATGCCGCGATCGGGTCGAGCATCGGCGGTCATGGCGCAATGGTCTGGCTGCTGCAGCGGCACAGCGTCTCGACCGTGAGCCCGCTCACCATTCCCACCCCGGTCATTTCGGTCGCCTTTGCCACCTGGTGGTTCGGAACGCCGCTGACCTGGCTGATGATCGCGGGCGGATTGATCGCGCTCGTGGGCGTCTCTATCGTGGCCGTCCGCAATGCCCAGAAGGCACGCGAGCTCGCCAAGGCGCGGCTGATGAAGGAAGGGACCAGATCTTGATCGACACCCCGTCGCCGAATTTCGACGAGCGCAAGCTGCCGATCACCATGCTGGTGCTGCACTATACCGGGATGCAGGATGCGCCCTCGGCGATCGAATGGCTCGCCAATCCCGCGTCCAAGGTCTCCGCCCATTATGTCGTGACCGAGGATGGCCAGATCATCCGCATGGTCGACGAGGCCAACCGCGCCTGGCATGCGGGCCGTTCGCACTGGCGGGGCATCACCGATGTGAACAGCGCCAGCATCGGCATCGAGATCGTCAATCCCGGCCATGAATTCGGCTATCGGCCCTTTCCCGAAGAGCAGATGTCGGCGCTGATCCCGCTGGTCGCGGACATTGTTGACCGGTACAATATCCCGCGCGCCAATGTCGTCGGGCACAGCGACATCGCGCCTGCGCGCAAGCAGGACCCGGGCGAGCTGTTCGACTGGCAGCGGCTCGCGCGGGTCCTGCT